>CAZYQJ010000521.1:0-4474 GCA_964649925.1 uncultured Litorilinea sp. | reverse complement strand
GAGGATGCGCGGCTGGCAAACAACGCACGGCGTTCCGCCGAATTCCCCTACCGCATCACCGGCATGTGGGTGCAGGTGTTGGCGTTGGAGGATATCCGCCGCCTCGCGCCCATCGCCAACCCGGAGTCAGTCTTTGGCGAGACCGAGGTCAACGAGGTTTGTCTGCGCGGGTATACCTATTTTTACATCCCGTGGCGACGTTATCGGATCACCCTGGACCCCAGCGGCCGCACCGCACTGCGGCTGGACGAAGTACCGCTGACGGGCTCGTGTTGGGAGTAGGGAGAAGGAAGGGAGTGGGGAATAGGGAGTGGGGAGTAGGGACAGAGAATTGCTTCTGCAACTGGTTACGAAGTGGCCGAACAGCACCACGACTGGTTACGCGAGATCGACAGTCGACTATTTCGTCTCTAGTTGAGCCATGATTTCTTGACGATGAAGCACTAGCCATGTGAATGTATCAAGCTCAAGCTTCGACAATTCCGGCATATTGCTCTGGAAAAAGAAATCCATGAACAGCAACGGTATGCCTGCCATTGCGTAGAAGAGTGCCGATCGTTCACGTTTAGAGAGTGGCGTGACTGACTCGTAGCCTATCAATAGTTGCGGAAAATGAGCCAATCACATGGACTCTTTTTGTTCATTGCCAACGTCCCATTTGATCAGGTGGATGAGAAAATCGGCCAAATCAAGAACTCTGGGTACAACTGAAATGTGATCACAATCGATAAAGCCGGAAACTTCAAACCCATCGACCGCAACATTGCCGGGGTGGCAATCCCAGATAATCGGCTGTATGGGCAAATTGGCGTAGGCAGATGTCATCCACGGCTTGATTTCAGCCAATAATACCTGAAATGACGGTAACTGGGCTTGATCCAGATGGGCCATTACGACCGGCACGGCCTCATCAAGAATCCTCGTCTGTAAGTTGGTTTGCCACGTTTTATTCAGGATATCCTCATCTTTATAGCTTGCCAGTGCTTGATGGAAACGGCCTATGGCTGCCCCGTAATTTTGATACAATCGAACTTGATCTTTCCCCGTTTTCACTTGAACTGGCTGGTTTGGAAGCCAGTTGGATAAGCGGTAAATGTGATCAGAAGCGATAACGTAGGGAGTGCCTTGATTGGAGAGCAATGGCACAGCGACAGATAGCCCCATCTGCTTTACATGGTGCAACACCTCATACTCAAAGTGTAAACGCTGAATTGTCTCTTCTTTTCGGAGGCCGAGTTCCTTGAGTACAAACTGCCTGCTATCGACGAGTGTAATACTGCAAATGTTATCCTGAATCGAATGCCAATCTGCAACCGTGTCAATTCCCCAGCCTGTTAGAATCTCCTCGATGTGTGGTGATAATTCCATTAGCTTCCCCGGCTGCTCATCAACCCTCTAGCGAACCATCAGATAAAGGATGTGCATATAGTGCTACGGATTATGCACATCCCACAGTATCTAGCTGCACCACAGAAGGGTGCATAAAGCACGGCGTAAAACTGCAACTGTATCTATCTTCTCTCCTCTTTGCGTTCTCGGTGACCTTTGCGGTTTGACTTATTGATCCACGACTGAGCCGTCGACATGCAGGCGCGTGTGCACCTGGCGCGGCTTGTAGGGGAACCGCTCAGCGGCGTCTTCGGCCAATTCGATGCCGATGCCGGGCGCGTCGGGGATGATCAGAAAGCCGTCTTCCAGCCGCAGCGTGCTTTTGACGATCTCGCTCTTGGGCGGTTCGCCTTCACCTAGCGGGTATTCTTGCAGCGCAAAGTTGGGGATGCAGGCGGCAAGCTGGATGCAGGCCGCGGTGCTGACCGGGCTGAGCGGGTTGTGCGGCACGACACCCACATGATGCGCTTCGGCCAGGGCCGCGATCTTCTTGCTGTGGGTCAGCCCGCCCGCCAAACAGACATCGGGACGCACATACTGTACGGCCCCACGGCGCAGCAACGCCTCGAACTCATAGATGGTGTGGATGCGCTCACCCGTGGCGATGGGGATGTGGATGTTCTGCGCCACCAACGCCATGGCGTCAAAGTTGTCGGGAAGGATGGGGTCTTCATAGAAGAAGGGGTGAAATTCCTCAATGCCGCGCGCCAGCACAATCGCCTCTGCCGGGGTAAGCCGCCGGTGGATCTCGACGCATAAGTCTACCTCTTTGCCGACTGCCTCACGATAGCGGCCCACAGTCTCGATGGCGTCTTCCATCTTATCCACATGGGTTTTGAAATAGGGCACGTCATGCGGTTCGTCCAGGAAGGGGGTGAGATGACCCACGGCGGTGAAGCCCTGGTTCTTGGCGTCGATGCAGCCCTGGATCAACTTTTCCTTGGTGTCGCCAAAGACGTGGTAATAGACGCGGGCTTTGTCGCGCGTCTTGCCGCCCATCAGTTGGTAGCAGGGGACGCCAAAGTATTTGCCCATGATATCCCACAGGGCGATGTCGATGGCGCTGATCGCACCCATCACCGCCGCGCCGCGGAAGTGGGTCCAGCGGTACATGTACTGCCAGTGATGCTCGATGCGCAGCGGGTCCTGGCCGATCAGGTAGCGTTTGAAGGTCTCGACGGCTGCACCGGATGCCTCTAGATAGCCCCATGCGCCAGATTCGCCCAGCCCGGTAATGCCTTCGTCCGTCTCGACTTGCACAAAGAGGTAGCGGTCGACATAAATATTCTTGATACCGGTGATCTTCACTCAGCAAACTCCTGTGTGGGGAGGGTCCAGGCCGCGGGCTTGAGGTTGATGCCTTTGCCCCAGTGGATGCGGGCCAGATGCAGATAATACAGATAGTTCTCAAAGGGCACATCGGGCGGGACGCGGTGGTCACAAAAGCCGATGTAGCCGCCTTCTTCGACCAGCGGGGTGAGGCGCAGCACCTCGGCGCGGATGCCTTCCTTGCTGCCCGCCAGCAGGTGTTTGTCAAAGCCGCCCATGATCAGCAGGTCTTTGCCGTACTGGCGGCGGTAGGCGACGGGGTCCGCGCCCCAGGTGCCGACCTCCAGCGGGAACATGCAGTTGACGCCCGCCTCCAGCCAGAGGGGGACCAATTTGTCAATCTTGCCGTCACAGTCCACCCAGATCACGTCCACCCCGTGGCTGCGCAGCAGGTCGGTGATGCGCCGGTAGTGGGGGACAAGGTACTGTTTGAAGTGCTTGGGGCTGAGGAGCGGCCCGGCGTTGTAGGCCATATCTTCCCACATGCCGCAGGCCTCAAAGGTGACGCCGGTGGCGAGCAGGCGCGTCAGGACGCCGATGATGCAGTCGGCCACGGTCTCCACCATTTCCTCGAACCAGGCCGGGTCATCATAGACAACATAGGCCAACTGCTCCATGCCCATCCAGTTGCGCAGCCAACCGTAGAGGCTGCCGCCGGGCAGCACCAGTGGGTAGTCGCGATGCGGGTCGCGCCATTCGGCCAGCCGCGCCGGTTAGTCGGGCGGGAAGCGCGACGGGTAATCCTGATCGAGCCGGGGCTTAAAGAGCTTGCGCCAGCTTTCGCGGTCGGTCAGGCTGTGGCGCTGCGGCTGTGGGATCGATCCAAGCACCTTGGTGTTGAGGACGATCACGCCATCCTCTTGTTGGACGAGTTCCTCTTCGCCCAGGTCTTCGATGACTTCATAGGGGAACTTGGGCCACAGCCCGGCCTCGACGCCTACGGCTTCCTGGCCGCGTTCCAGGCCAAAGTCCATGCCAAAATAGGCATCGCTGGTCTCGCGGGTCACATAGTCGGGCAGGCCCTGGCTGTACCAGACGGGCAGCGTATCTTCCCAGAAGCCGAAGTCCCAGATGGGGCTGCGGTCGACGGGCTGGTAATGCATGGTAGCGACAAAGCGTTGGCGGTCGTTCATGGCAGCGCTCCTTTGCGCTCGGTCCGGCAGACGCACTCAAGCAGCCGTTTTAGCTGCCAGGATGGCGCACAAGGCCGGATGAACCGGGCCATCGGGTGCAAGACCGGAATAGAAGGTGATCGATTGAAAACCGTGATCGGCCAGCAGGCCACGGTATTGGTCTTCAGAATAGCCCTGCATGGTCTGGGCAAAGCGTGTGACGGCTGCGGTGGCCGCATCCACCACGTAGTAGCGGGTGGCGGCGGTCTGACCTGCAGGCTCCCAGGCGCGTTCCATGAGCACCAGGTGCGGGTCCGGGCTGAACAGGCCGCCAGGGCTGCTGTACCAGACCGCTGGTTCCCTGCCCATCTCTTCGATGGCGGTGAGGGTGTGGGGTTCGAGTAGGAGTTGCCCGCCAGGACGCAGCGCGGCGTGACATTTCCGCAGTAACAGGCTCGCATCGGCAGGGCAAAAGATGTTGAATTCGCCAAAGATAAGCAGGACGAGGTCATAGCCTTCGCCAAAGGGCGCGCGGCGGATGTCGTCCAGGCGATAGGTGCAGGCAGCTTGCGTCTGGGCGGCCTGCTGTCGGGCGTAGGCGATAGAGGCCGGGCTGTAGTCGATCCCGCAGCAGGTGTGGCCCA
>CAZYQJ010000520.1:0-4474 GCA_964649925.1 uncultured Litorilinea sp. | reverse complement strand
GGTTTGGCCGCTCGATCCTAGGGGGCCATCATGTATTCAGCCATGTTGCGGACCAGCTGCATGTCGTAGTCGTCGGGGAGCCAGGCGAGCGACATGCCCAACACCATGAGTTGTGCGCCGGTTGGTTGAGGTTCTCCCTGATCCGTGGCGACAAAGAGCAGCGGCGCGCCTGCGTCACCGCTGTCTGGCCCGCGGCGTAACGCCACCTTGGGGCCGCTGTCACCCACACCAGCCTCCAGCGGGACCACTGGGGGCAGCCCGTTGGGCAATTCGATGACCTCGGAGGGCAAGCCTGCCACCAGCATGGGCAGGTCGTCGTCGATCTCGACATCGGCGATCACTGATGGGTCGCCGGTTCCCATGCCAAAGAAGGGCCGACGGCTGCTCACCGTCAAGCGCCCGCCGCTGTTGATATAGGCAAGCATGGCATCCAGATCGCCGACACCTGGTCCGCCGTTTTCGTAGCCGCCGCTGCTCCAGATGACCCATTGATATCGGCTCAGTTCGTCAATCGGCGGCGTGCCCTGGCTTGAGGTGGCCCATAAAACCGGCTGATGGCCGACCTGCGCCAACGCTTGCAGATAGATATCGGCCTCATTGACCTCGTTGGGGTCGTCGGGGATCATCTGGTCGTCGTCGTCCACAACGAGGATCGGGCTGGCAGGCTCCCCGTTGTCCTGCGGCATGGGCGTGACAGGCAGGGCAGACATCTCATCCCCCACGGGCGTGGGCATCGGCGTCATCGGCGCGGGCGGCGCTTCCCCTTCGGCAAACGAGCAGATTGCCAAGTCCTTGCCCTGGACACACCCGCTATAATCGCCGCTCAACAGCCTGTCCACCCCGGATCGGATACCGGCATTGTCTTTGCCCAGGACAGCCACCAGCCGATGGCCGTCGTCGATCTGCAACTGGCCGATTAGGACAGTCTGCGAGGCGACCAGGCGCAGCCCATCGGTCATCTGGAGATAGAGCGTCGGCTGCGGGGTGGGCGAAGGGGTAGGCGTTGCGGTCAGCGCGTTGCTGTCTGTGATGCCGTTGGTATCCGTAAACGTTCCGGTCTCGGTGAGGCTGCCGGTGATGACCAGCGGTTCCGCCCCCATCTCTGACTCATCCGGCGTCAGGATCGGTTCGGCTTTCTCTCCGGGCATAGGTGTCGGCGTGACCTCCACCAGCCGAAAGCCGAGATCACGCAGCAGGGTGGTTTCCTCATCTACCATGCCATAGTCCGCCAGGACGATCATGTCGACGGGGGAGACTGCTTGCTCGCCTTGCAGCGTTGCGGTCAGCACGTTCGTACTGGCCAGATCAAGCTGCCGCCCGGTCAGTTCCAGGCTGCGTTGCAGCCGCGCGCCTTCCAGCAGGATTTGGGCGTCTACGGCCGAGGCGTTGCCAAAGATCAGGTTGACCCGGCTGCCGAGATAGGCCGGAAAATCGGTCACGGTGTCGACCCGTTGGGCCGAGGCCAGGAATTTAGCGACAAACTCGACCAGTTGGCGGTTGTCGTGCCGTTCGACAAAGGGCGCGGTCAGCACGTCAAAATCACTCATCGCCAGCACGCGCCAGGCCATATCCGTGCCGGTCAGCCCGCCCAAGGCGACCGTGGTGAAATTGGTGACGCCGGTACGGATGCTGCTGAGGGTGGTGTCGGTGGTACGCACCTGGGGCATGATCTCGCCGCTGATGCTGCGCGCGCCGTAAAAGGCGATCCGGGCGGTTGCCAGCCCTGCCGCCTGGTCGAGAAACTGATCTTGAAAGATATAGGTATAGTTGCCGTCGTTGGTGGTGGTGTCGTAGAGATAGTCGTCGTTAAAGACGATGCCAAACGGTTCGGCCAGGTTGTTGATATCTTGCGCCAGGTCGCCCAGCACATCGGGGTCGCTGATCAAGAGCAAGTGGCCGCCATCGGCGACAAAGCGCTCCACCACGCTGATCTCCGCCTGGTTCCACAGCAGGAAGGGGCTGGCGACGATCAGGGCGCTGGCGTCGGCGAGCAGTTCTTGTAGTTCTGCGGATTGGTCGGGCACATCCTGATAGCTGGTCACGCTGAGGATATCGACTGTGCCCAGCCAAAAGCGCATGCCCAGGCCATAGTGCGCCAGGGCCGCGGCCAGCGGTTCAAACTGCTGGCGGTTGAGCCGGTTGCCGTGGGCCAGATCGACGATCACCGGGCCGGGCCGGATTTCTTTGGAGACAGCCACCGCCTGCGGAACCAGGGGGATTGGGGTGGCCGTCGGCACAGGCGTGGCGGCCACGCTTGCCACCGGGACATCGGCCACGTAGGAACGTTGGTTGAGACGCCAAACGACAGTGCGCACAAATAGCGGGGTGATGAGCAAAAGCAGCCCAATCACCGCCAAGATGATCCGGTAGATCAGGGGACGGTTCACGATCCCGCTCCTGTGGGCTGGGGCGTCTCTGTCGGGATGACCGGGGTTGGGGAGATGGGCGGTAACCCGCGCAGCAGGCGCAGGTGGTTTTCAACTTCGATATCACTCTCTACGCCGGGCAAAGGGATGCGCGTGTCCAGCAGAAAAACGGCTGAAGGCGCCGCGGTCTCGACCATCTGTTGGACGGATGCCGTGTAGTCGGGCGGCTGTGCAGCGGACTCCAGCCCGTAGTAATCCAACAGGTTGACCACGCTATAGCGCGACACGCCCGCCAGTTGTGCTGCGCCCAAGATGGCATCGGTGCGCGCGCCTTCCTGATCGACCAGCCCCACCGCCACCGCTTCGCTGCCCATATAGATGCGCGCTTCTTCGATGGTGCGCTTGTCGAGTTTGAGCGGGTTGATCTCGGCGTTCTGGCGTTGGGTGATGACGTTGTTGGTAAAGGCTTCCGCCACCAGATCAAGCTGATAGATGCGGTCAAAGCGGTTGCCCCCGGCGAGTTTATAGGGGCCGCTGCTCTGCTCGCCGGGCGCGATGGCCGGGTCACTAGGGCGCGACCCGCGCGCGCCGATGTTGCCCACATGGGAACTGCCTGTCGTGTAGATGCGGTTGGCGGCGGACGCGATGTAATACCCCCCGCTGACGGCGATCCCGTCGATAAAGACGACCACCGGCTTTTCCTGGCGCAGCTTGAGCAGGGTATAGAAGACGCTCTCCGCGCTGCTCGCCAACCCGCCAGGGCTGGCAATTTCCAGCACCACAGCGGCCACGCGATCATCCTGGCGTGTGCTTTCCAACAGGTTAATCAACTGAGTGGACGTGGCCGTATCAATGGCCGCGTCAAAGCGAATGTGGCCGATGAGCGGCTCCGGTGCAATCCAACGCCCCAGACCGATCCCGGCCAGCAAACAGACAAGCAGAATCCCTGCCCAAATGGCGGCTTCCCAAGGTTTCATCATGCATGACCCTTCCATGTGGAGAGGGTGAAAGACAAATGCACTCTGTTCCTCCAGCGCAAACAGGTGGTGGCCCGACAGAGAGCCAGTGTGGCGTGTTGCGGCGCGCGCTGCAGCGCGCTGCCTCTATCAAGAAGACGTGAAAAAGGCTGCGCGCGGTACGCCGTGCCAGGTGGGGCTGGCACATTTGTTCGGCGTGTGCCCCTGTGGATGTAACGCCAATCAAGACAGCAGAGTTCCCCATCATCCCCTGGTTGGGCAGGGATGGGAGGACTCTGCGGAATGAGGGTGTAGGGAGATAGGGAGTAGGCAGTAGGGACAGAAGCGGCCTCATCGTAGGTCGGGTTTGCAACCCGACATCTTTGCATTGCCAGCCATGAGGCCCGGTCGCGGCGACACGCCAGGCTGCAAGCCTGGCCTACGATTTCCGACGCTGCCCCCTACTCCCTAGCTCCCTTCTTCTATCCTACCCGGCCAGATAGGAGTCGATAGCGTCTTTGCTGATGCGGACTTGTGAGCCGATGGTGCGTGCTTTGAGTTCGCCGCTGTCGATCAAAGCCTGCACGTCGGCAGGGTTGACCTTGAGATAGGCGGCGGCTTCCTCCAGGGTCATCACGGCGCTGGCGGCCGCGGCCCCACCGGCTTGCGGTGCCTGCTGTCCGGCCTGCTGTGCGCCCGACATCGCGCCGGTGATCATCCCGGCCATGCCTGCGCCCATGCCGATGCCTGCGCCAAGACCCAGGCCTTCGCCTGTGCCGCCGCCACTCTTGGCGGCTTCACCGACCGCTTGGGCCGTCTTGAACTTCATATAGGCATCCATGTTGCCGATGGCGCCCATGCTGGCCCGCTCGTCGATGGCCTTGGCCGTCTCTTCGGTGGGGTTGATCGAGACGACCATGAACTGCTTGAGCGCAATCCCCATCGCCTGGAAGTCATCCTGCACCTTGGCGCGCATCGCCGCGCTGATCTCGTCGAAAAGCTGGGGCAGGTCGAAGATGCTCTTCATGTTTTCGCCCAGCACGTCGGTCAGGCGGCTGATGATGGCGTTGCGCAGATAGTCTTCGATCTGGCCGGTGGTGAAGATCCCCTGCGTGCCCACGATCTGATCGACAAAGCGCTTGGGGTCCGCGA
>CAZYQJ010000519.1:0-4507 GCA_964649925.1 uncultured Litorilinea sp. | reverse complement strand
GATGTCGTCGACCGCCATGTAGTCAAACCCATCGTGCGCACTGCCGAACGAGTCAAGGACACAGCCGAACGCACCTATGAACGGGCCAAGCGGCGCGTCGTCGAAGCGGCGCGCGAGTTCAACGACAACTACATCAAACCCGCGCGCGAGAAAGCGGCAGAACTAGCCCGATCTGCCCGCGAGGGGATCACGAAAGCCGCAGATTGGGTGCAGGAACACAAAGACACGGTGGCGATGATCGCCGGTACAGTCGGAGCCGTCGCCGCGGGGGCCGCCTTCTGCGGCGCGACCGCCGGGATCGGCTGCCTTGTCATCGCCGGTGTAGCGGGAGGCGCTCTCGTCGCCGGTGGGGTACAGGCAGGCGCCAATGTCCTCGACAGTAGCACCGATACGGGGCTGCTCGATAATGTGGGCCGCTCGGCGTTGATCGGCGGGATTACAGGCGGGTTAGACGGGCTGACCGGCGGCCTCGCGGGCAGGGCATTGAGCGCCGCACGCCCCGTACTAAGGCAGGGGGCCAGCGCATTGGCACAGCGTGCAGGCTCGGTAGCGCGGCGAATTGGGCAGGGAGGGAGTTCGGCCCTGGCACGGCGCGCCGGTTCAGCGGTGCAGAGCGCTGGCGCAGCAGCCCGACGTGCGGGTGAAGGGCTGCGCCGCGTCGTCGGTCGCGGCTGCCGCAGCAGTTTTAGTGGCGATACGCTGGTGATGACCGCGAACGGCGCGCAGCCGATCAGCACCATTCAAGCTGGTGACCGCGTGTTAGCATATCATGCGGTCTTGGGCGAAACTGATACCTACACCGTCACCGCGACAACCAGCCACGTCGCCGCCGCCGTTTTGTTGCTTACCATTGACGGTGAGCAACTTGAGACAACACCGGAGCACCCGTTCCTGACGCACGAACGCGGTTGGGTGGAGTCAGAAGAGCTGTGGGCGGGTGCGCATGTCTACCGCGTCGATGGTCGCACCGGGGTGGTGCAGGATGTCGAACTGCGCGCGCACCCGCAGCCGATGTACAACCTCAGTGTGGCGCAGGCGCGCACCTTCTTTGTGGGCGACGAGCAGTGGCTGGTGCACAATCAACCCTGCAAAAGCCCAAAAAAGCCGGAATGGGTGGATCCTGAGGTCTCAGAGCACTTTGAACAGGCGCGCAACAAAGCACTCAAAAAGCTCGGTGAGATCGATCCGGCGACAAGAGTACCAGTCATCGGAAGACTGCATGGACAGGCAGGGAAGATCGTGGGCTTTGAAACCAGAGTGAACGGCGTGTTTAAGCGTTTCCGGCTGGACTATGATCCGAAAAAGGGGCCACATATCAATGTAGAAGTTGGGCGAGGAGCAAACGCGGAGAAATCCGCATACAGGTGGAAAGGCACTGAAGCGGATCTCTTCAGGCACTTGAGGAGACTACAACGATGATCAAACGGGATAACCGGCAACTCATTTACCATGTCATTGAGGCACTCGACCGGGCGCAAGAGAAGTATGCACTCTTGCCATCGGATGATAGTATGCGCGTCACCGATTGGATGGAGAGCAAGTTTCCTGTGGCGTCGTGGGGGCGAATTCTCTGGCCCAGCGTGCCCGACAGCACTTGTCTCCCCTGGGCCAATAAAGGGGCCGATCTGGTTGATGCGTTCCATTCCTTATGTGATCGCCAAGACCTTGCAAACCCGCAAGTGGTCGTTCTCTGGAGCAATGCCTTGAGGCCTGGGCTTGAACTGTCCCTGGAAAGTGTCCGGCGTCATGCGGCTGAGATATTTAATGCAGATTTCGATACCTGGATCGTTTGTGAGTCAGATGCATGGTGCATAGAGGTCTACCACGAGGGCGAACTGTGCTTTGGGCGAGCGGACGCCTTTGGCGATGCCAACATAACATCGTAACGATTTCATGGCGATGTGTGGCCGGCTTCTTTACAGCGAGTAGCGGGCGCTAGACCCTTGCAGGTCCAAGGGATGGCGCAGTGTCTGTCACTCATCTGGTATGTTTTGGATAAGTGTATTGATAGAGGCAATCATGAACACCATCTGGCTTAAAGCCGCTGGCGTCCTCACCGCACTCTTTATTATCACCCCCGCCGCTGCAAACGGGCTGTCCAGTACACAAGAGGAACGTACCGAAGTCTCTGCACAGGCAGCCCAGGAAAACTGTCCCGATTCACTCTATTACAAGTCCTGTCTGGGCCTGATGCCCCCGGCCTATGGCCTGGACCCCAACGCGCCCGCTGCCCAGGCTGACCCGGATGCACCGGCCATCGACTTTCTCAACGCCGCCGAGAATACGGAGATCGGAAGCTGGCCGCAGGTGTTGGTGTCCGGCAACTTTGACCGCCAAAATCAGGCCGATGTCGCCCTTGCCACTGCCCTTTATTTCGACGATGCCAACGACGAACGGCTGCACCTGATGGCGACCGGCGACGGCAGCGCAGACTTCACCCGCGCCCAAAGGCTGCCCGCCGGAGCCTCGCCCGAAGCAATGGTCACCGCCGATGTCAACCTGGATGGCTTGCCCGACGTGGCGCTGGCGTTGGGCGAGGATGACACCCTGGCGGTCTATACCCAGGTCACGGCCACCAACCCGTTAAGCGGCCCGCTCTCACTGCCGATCCCTGGCGTGCCGGATGCGCTGGCCGCGGGCGATTTCAGCGATGACCTGCGCCCGGACTTGGCCGCGGTGGCATCGGCCAACGACACCATCCATTTCTGGCACAGCAGCGTGGACGGGCTGCTGCCCTCGCGCACGTCGCTGCCCTACGCCACCGATGGCTTTGATGCGCTGGCGGCAGGGGACCTCGACAACGACGGCGATGACGACCTCGCCGCGCTGCGCGGGGCCGGGTTCATCACCGACTCAACGGCCATCTTTTTGCAGGATCGAGGCGAGTTCCCCATCGGCATGACCCGCACCCCCGAAACGGGCGGCTTCCTGCCCCACAGCCTGACCATCGGCGATGTCAATAGCGACGGCCGCGATGACCTCATCGTCACCGCGGGCGGTAACACGCCTAATGCCTACCTCAACGTCTTTATCCAGGGGGACACCGGGCTGGTGACCCAACCCATGACCTATACCGCCTTTCACCTGCCCAGCGCTGTCGCCGTTGCCGACATCAACCATGATGGCCGCGAGGATGTGGTTGCCGTCCACGACGCCTGGCGTTCGCTCAACGTCTATGCCCAGTCCGCGGATGGTGAGTTGGACCCCTACGCCAGCATCGACGTGCCGTACAGCAGCCGCTACCGCCCCAACGCCATGACCCTGGCCGACTTTGACGGCAACGGCAGCCTGGATGTCGCGCTGGTCGGGCAGGAGGCGGGCCTCACGGTGCTGACCAATGAATTGACCGCGCCCACCTCGACCATCATCTCCCCCCCGGAAGCGGCCACCGTGCCCGCAGGTACGCTTACGGTCACAGGGACGGCCAGCGCCGACGCAGAGACCGTCGAGGTGCGGCTGCGCGGGGGGACGGATTGGGTGGCCGCCACCCTCAGCGGCAATACCTGGCGCGCCACGATCGACATCCCCTCCGGCCGCGAACTCTGGACGATCGAAGCGCGCGCCATCGACGCCGACGACCACGTACAGGCGCCCACCGCACGCAGGCGCATCCGGGTGGTGCACCTTCTGTACCTGCCTATCATTCACGCTGTGGCCCCTCCTGCCCCCGATTTGATCGGCAGTTTCAGCCTCTTGCCCGACAAGCGCGACTTTGCGGCGGGCGAGGAGGTACTGATCACAGTGACCATCACCAACACAGGCACTGCCAAAGCCGCCCCCTTCTGGGTAGACCTGTACATCAACCCAAGCGTCCCGCCCACGGCGGCCAACACGCTTTGGAACCATGTCTGCGCCCTTACCCCCTGCTATGGCATCGCCTGGGGAGTGGTCGGCGGGCTGGACCCCGGCCAGAGCATCACGTTGACCTCGACCCCTGACGAGTATTCGGAGGGACATACGATCTGGCCTGGCTATTTTGTCAACGGCACGACCGACCTGTATCTGTATGTGGACAGTTGGAATCCTGGCGTAGCGACAGGGGCAGCCGCAGAACGTAATGAAGCCAACAATCGCGCTGAGTTGCATGGGTTACAAGTAGTGGGGCCGAATCCGGTGCAGGCGCAGTCGCGACTGCCGGAAGACCTGCCCCCTCGCCCGGTGCTGCCGTCTGATTAGCCGCTGACGTGCCGGGCCGCAACCGCACCCGCTATCCGTCAGGGATCACACAAAGGGAGAGCCTGTTATGACCAGACTATATGCCTTGAAGCCTATCAGAATCGTCGCCGTGAGCCTGCTGCTGGCGGGATGCGTGCTGGCAGCAGGGGCGTTGTCCCACCCGGCGTTGGCCCAAGAGCCTCCCCCTCGCCCTACCTTGACGCCGCCCGCCGAAGAACCGGATGACCCCGATGACGACCAGCCCTCCCCCAGCCCGACCCCCGCGGCCACGGCGACGCCGACCCCACCGCCGCCTCCACCGCCCACTCCAACGGCCATTCCCCCCACACCG
>CAZYQJ010000518.1:0-4507 GCA_964649925.1 uncultured Litorilinea sp. | reverse complement strand
GCGGCCAGCGCCAGCACATCCGGGTCACGGCTGATGACGGCTTGCCCGGCAAAACAGGCAGACGCGCGCGCCGTCTCCAACACGCGGGTCAGCCAGCGGCGGCTGAGCGCGGCACGTTCCTCTGCGCTCAACGTCGCCAGACGGCTCTTGCCTTCGCCCAGGGGTTTGACCGGCACGACCAGCCAGATCGCCAGTGGAGAGGACATAGACAGGGTGGGCGCCGGGTCTAGGACGAAGCCGAACAGCGCGCATCAGGTGACGAGGACGGCTGGTCGTCCTGTTCTACCAGGGCGGCGACGAAATCCAGCAGTTCTTGAGCCAGGCGGCATTTGCTCTCCAGGTCGGTCATCAGCGTGTCCGTGATCAGCGTGGGCAGTTGGACCGCATCATGCAGCACCGCGTCGGCGTTGTCGAGGACAAAGGCATCCAGCAGATCGTCGAAGTGATCCACCACGGTCAGCGGGCTGATCATCTGCCCCATCTCGCGCATCATCTTAGCGGCTGGCCCTTTGACTGCTTCGCCGCCGACAATGGGCGTCACCGCGATCTTCCAGGCGGGAACATCGCGCAGCAAGCGACGCATCGAGGGCACGCTCAGGATCGGGTCAATGCTCAGATAGGGGTTGCTCGGGCAAAAGACGATCAATTCTGCGGCGGAGATGGCCTCGAACACGCTGTCGGGCACGCGCGCTTCGCTTGCGCCGACAAAGCTCAAATCGATCACCAGCGGCTCACAGCGGCGGCGCACGAAATAATGCTGGAACGGCAGATCACCCTCGTCGGTATGCACCAGCGTACGCACCGGCTCATCGCACATGGGCAGCACCGTCGTCGGGATGCCAAAGCTGCGGCGCAGCCGGTCGGTCACTTCACAGAGCGGCACGCCCTGGCGCAGCCATTCGGTGCGGCGCAGATGGACCGCCAGGTCACGGTCGCCCAGACGGAACCAGTCTTCGCCGCCCAATTCACTCATCGCCCGCAGCACGCAGAGGGTATCATTGGCGCGTCCCCACCCCGTCGCCGGGTTGTTGACACCGGCCAGGTTGTAGATCATCGTGTCGATGTCCGGGCAGATGGTCAGCCCCCAGTGCTCAAAGTCGTCGCCGGTGTTGACCACGACGGTCAGCGCGCCCGGAGGCAGGACCGCTTGCAGCCCGGTCGCCAGCTTTGCGCCGCCGACACCACCGGCCAATGCCACTACTCGGGAAAAGCTCATGGCTGGTATCCATTCATGTCTAAACGCACCCAATCCAAGCGATAGTCTAGCGCCACACGACGCGGCTCTGGATCGGGGCACGTTCTTTGGTCTTGGTTTCAGCAGGGTAGCCCAGGGTAATCAGGGCTTGCGGCTGCCAGGTGGACGGCAGGCCCAACACGGTCTGCACCAGGTCAGGCACAAAGAGCGGCGCACACATCCAACATGCGCCCAGACCGTGGGCATGGGCGGCCAGCAGCAGATTTTGGCAGGCCAACGCCACGCTTTGCACCGCCATCGTCCACTCGGCCTGGCTGCGCGCGGCATCAGGATAGACATCCATCTCCTCCATGCTCACGTTTGCCACCACCAACGCGGCTGCGCCGGTGATGCGCGCATGGCTGATCCGGATGCGCCGCTCGATCTCCGCTGGGTCAGCGCCGTCGGCAGACAGGTCGGCCTGCCAGCGACTGGCCATCGCCGCGCTCAACTCAGACTTGGCCGCCGCGCTCATCACCACGCAGAAACGCCAGGGCTGGCGGTTGTGCGCCGAAGGCGCCCAGGTGGCCGCGTCGAGCAGATCCTCGATCACGGCGCGCGCAATTGGCTGGTCAGTATAGCGACGGATCGACCGTCGTTCACGCACCAACCGGTGTAAGACAAGCCAATCCGTCGTAGCGTCCTGCGTGCTTGCAGCCAAGGGCCGGGCAGCCGGGTTCGAATTCATGGACCGATTATAGCACGGGCCCTAGACCCTCCCAACTTGCCTTGACGCACTCCGGCCTTCGGTGTACACTACGCCGCGAATTGGGGGTTGCCCCTACACCAGTCTATGACTGCGATCCTCCGCCTCACTCCACGCGAAAGGCCGACCTATGACGCCCGCAAGCAGCGGCTCTCAGCCCGCGCAGCAACGAGTGGCGCTCTATCTACAGGACAAACACCCCATCCGCGACGGTATGGACTATGCGCGCTATGCCGAGCAAAAGGGCTTTGAAGCCATCTGGCAGGCGGAAAGCCGTCTGGTGCGCGATGCCATCGTCCCTATGGCCGCCTTTGCCGCGGTCACGGATCGCATCCACATCGGCTCTGGGGTGATCAACAACTGGACACGCAATATCGGCCTGCTGGCCGCCACCTTTCTGACCCTGGACGACCTGGCACCCAACCGTATCCTCTGCGGCATCGGCGCTTGGTGGGACCCGCTGGCGCGCAACGTGGGCATCCAGCGGCGCAAACCGCTGCTGGCCATGCGCGAGACGATTGAGGTCATGCGCCGCCTGCTGGCGATGGAAAACGTCACCTTCCACGGCGAATTTCACCATGTGGACGGTATCGAGTTGGACGTGGTGCATGGCCGCCGCGAGCCGCGCCATGTGCCGATCCTGATCGGCGCGACCGGCCCGCAGATGATGGAACTGGCAGGCGAGATCGCCGATGGCGTGCTGCTCAACTACTGTGTGCCGCCTGAGTACAACCTGCAAGCCTTGGAGCAGATCGAGCGCGGCGCAGCCCGCGCCGGGCGCAGTTTGGATGCCATCGACCGGCCCCAACTGATCGTCTGCTCGGTACATGAGGATCGCCAGGTCGCGCTGGATGGGGCGCGCGAACTGCTCACGCAGTACCTGGCGCAGCAGCCGCACATTGCCAAAGCGAGCGGCGTCGAGCCCGAGGTGGTGGAAAAGATCCAGTCGATCTTGGGCTGGCCTGCCACCAAAGAACAGGTGCGCCAGGCCATGCCGCTTGTGCCCGACGAACTGGTGCAGCGCATCACCGCCAGCGGCACACCCGCCGAAGTCAAGGCCAAGGTGCGCGAATACATGGCAAACGGCGCAACCTGCCCCGTCCTCTATCCCCTGGGCGATGTCAAGATGATGATCGATACGTTTTCTGAAAACTGACAACTGGCTACTGACCACTGATGACAGACCTGATCAATCTCCGCCGCCGCCATATCCGGCTCATGCAGCAGACCTGTGACCTGCTCGGCCATTTGCTGGCGCAGGTCGACCAGAAAACAGCCACCACACTGCGCGACCAGCGCGACGGCCCCAAAGGCTGGACGGTGCTGGAGGTGCTATGCCACCTGCGCGACTATGACGCCATCTTCCGCGAGCGCGCCCAGCGCATCGCCAGCGAGGACTACCCCGAGTTAGCCCCCTCCGACCACGAAGCGCTTGCCGTAGAGCGGGCCTATAACCGCCAGGACTTGCGCCAGGTCTATGCCGACCTGGTGGCCTCGCGGCAGGCGACCATCGCCTTTTTCGACGGGTTGGAGGGTGACCAGTGGGAGCGTGCCAGTCTGCACCCCGAACGCGGTCATTTCACCCTGACTGATGCCGTGGTGCAGGTGGGGACGCATGACGTGATCCACCTGGAACAGATCACCCGCATCCTCTTTGACAACCGCTAGCCGATGATCCGCTTTCTGATCTGCCTCCTCTACCCGCTGCTGCTGACCCCAATCTACCTGACATGGGGCCGTGACCAGGCCGAGACCCAGATCGACAAGATGCAGCAGGCTGTCTTTAACACACCGGGGAGTGAGGCGCCCATTCCGCCTGCGGTGATTGTGGGGGGTATTGGGCTGCTGGCGGGCTATGGGCTGCTGGGGTGGATGCTGCGCCTGCCGGGGTGGGCGCGCTTTGTGGGCCTTCTGTTGGGGCTGCCGCTGGGTGTGGCAGTCTATCTCGTCCGTCAAAGGGAACCGTGAGCCGCTCATGATCACGCGCCCAATGCCAAACGGCCAACTGCTCTGCATCAACCAGACCAGCCATGCGCTGATGGCCGCTGAATTCTGCCGTCATTGGGGCAACCGCGACTTTGCCGCGCCTGCGCCCTATCAACCTGTGCTGACGGGCATTGCCCAGCACGACAATGGCTGGTATGAATGGGAACTAGCGCCCCTACTCCGGGCCGACGGCGCGCCAATGGATTTCCTGCATGGCCCGCCGCCACATGAAAAGCTGGCGCTGTGGCAGCGCGGCATCGACCGCGCCGCCGCGCAGCACCCTTACGCCGGGCTGTTGACGGGCTGGCACGCCAGCCTGCTCTACCTAGACGGCATCGACCGGCTCTCCGGCGAAGAACTGCTGGCGGTGAGGAGCTTCATTTCGGCCCAGGAGTTACGCATCGCGCAGGTAGCCCATGCCTTTACAGGCGATGCTGTGTTGGGGCCTGCGCTGCAGCCCGCGGTCGTGGAGGCGCACACGCGCCTGCTCCAGTTTGGCGACAACGCCAGCCTGCAAGTCTGCCTGCCGCGCGCCCAAGAGCGGACGCTGTCCCGCTGCCCGGTAGATATGCAGGGGGAGT
>CAZYQJ010000517.1:0-4512 GCA_964649925.1 uncultured Litorilinea sp. | reverse complement strand
GCCATCAGCGCGGTAGGAGCGACCCCGGTCTTTGTGGATATTGATCCCGCGACCTATACGATGGACCCAGACGCGCTGGCGGCAGCCATCGGCCCGTCCACGCGCGCGATTATCCCGGTACATCTCTACGGCCAGCCAGCGGACATGACACGTATCAACGCGCTGGCGCGGGCGCATGGCCTGGCCGTGATCGAAGACGCCGCCCAGGCGCACGGCGCAACCTGGCAGGGGACAAAGGCCGGTGCGCTGGCGGATGCGGCGTGCTTTAGCTTTTATCCGGGTAAGAATCTGGGAGCCTATGGCGACGCCGGGGCCGTGACCACCAACCGCGCCGACATTGCCGAGCGCGTGCGGTCATTGCGCAACCACGGACGCCGGTCTAAATATGTGCATGACGAGCGCGGCTTCGGCCACCGGCTGGACACGCTGCAGGCGGCTGTGCTGTCGGCCAAACTGCCGTTTCTGGATGGCTGGACCGCGGCGCGGCGGGCGTTGGCAAGCCAATATAACGCAACGTTGGCCGAGCATGAGATCATTCTGCCCCACATAGCAGATGGGGCGGAACCGGCCTGGCATCTCTATGTCATCCGCAGCGCGGTGCGTGACCTGTTGATGGATGGCCTGGCACGACAGGGCATCGCCGCGGGGATTCACTACCCGCTGCCGCTGCACCTGCAGCCAGCCTATGCAGATTTAGGCTACAAGCAGGGCCAACTCCCCGTGACCGAAGCGGTGGCGGCGAGTTGTCTCAGCCTGCCGCTTTACCCAGAGATGGGCGAGGCGCGGCTGCAGCGCGTGGCGGATGCGGTGGCGAACTTGCTGGAGGAGCGCGTAGGGGCATGAACAGCGTTTCGCTGCCGGACCCGGTGGATCACGCCGAACGGGACGCAGCGCCTACCCCGCCTTTGGTCTCTGTCGTCGTTCCGGCGCGCAACGAGGAGACTACCATCGGCGACGTGGTGGCGCGCAGCTACGCCGCGTTTGCCGAGTTGGGCTGCGAAGGCGAGGTGCTGGTGGTCGACGACGGCAGCACTGACCGCACCGGCGCTGTGCTGACGGAACTGGCGGACGTGTATCCCAGCCTGCGCGTCTTTACGCGGCGGCGCAGCCAGGGCATGACCGCGGCGCTCCAGTATATGTTTGCCGAGAGCCGTGGCGAGATCGTGATCCTCATCCCTGCCGATATGGAATCCGACCCGCTGGTCGATGTGCCCACGCTGGTGCGTCATATGCAGGCCCATGACCTGGACGCAGTGGCGGGCTGGCGGCAGGGGCGCAAGGACCGCAAGGTGGTGGCGAGCGCCATCTATAACCTGGTGATGCGTTATTTGGCCGGTGTGCCGGTGCATGACGGCAACTGGATCAAGGCCATGCGCCGCGAGGTGGTGGAGAGTTTTCCGCCGCTGCGCAGCGACTGGCATCGCTTTCTGCTCATGATCGCGGTGCATCAGGGGTTTCGTGTCGGCGAAGTCAGGACGCATTACCAGCCGCGGGCCGCGGGCGCGAGCAAGTTTGGCTGGGAGCGCATCCCCATCAGCTTTCTAGATGTGCTGGTGGTCAAGTTCCTGCTGACCTTTAGCCAGGCACCCATGCGCTTTTTTGGCGGGTTGGGGCTGGCGGGCATGGCCATCAGCCTGCTGACGTTTGTCTATCTGACGGGCCTGTATGTCTTTGCCCAGACGCAGCAGCGCCCGATCTTCATTGCTGCGGGCATCTTGGCCGTAATCAGCGTGCTGCTCTTCCTGGTGGGATTTTTGGCGGAGTTGATCGTCAGCCAGGGGACGCGCATCGCCCGGCTGGAACGGCAGTTACACAACCGGCGGCATCCACAGGACGAGTAGTGGGCGTCATTCCACTGTCACCCGTCCACATTCCACCGTGCCGTTGACTGGCGCAGCCGCATCTTCGACGGTAGCAGCCCCCACGACAACCGGATAAGTCCCTGCAGGCGTGACCGGATTGAGGTTGATGTCCAGTTCATCGCGCACGATGGTTCCCGGCTGCCATGTGCTGGTGGGCCAGAGACGCAGGCTTTCGGTGGGCCTGTGCAGCCGGTCGCCCCAGACGCCTTCAGGGCCGACCATCTGTGCTGTGGCGATATAGTCGGTCGCGAGCGGGGCGGTTGCCTGCCACCACAGCCGCACATGCACCCACGCGCTGGGCGGGTGCATCTGTTCATCGGTCGCCGCGGTGACAGGCGTCATCACCTCACAGGCCAGCAGGCGCAGGCCGGGCGCTAACTCGGCATCGGGGTAGATGGCCGCATCGGCGAGCGCGGGCAGTTCGTCAAACTGTCCTTGCAGCATATAGCCGGAGAGTTTGATCCCTGCCGGATACTGCTCGGTGATGATCGGGAAACGCTGTGTCAGCCAGCCTTCGACCAGTCGGCTGTCGTCCACGCCTTCCAGATGGCTTTGGGTCAGCCAGAGGGTGGCCGATCCAAACGCTACGATCCCCTCCAACGGCGGCGCGATGACCGTGTCCACGTCGTCGGGGGTGAGCGTGCCGCCAAACGGGAAGAAGATCGGCAGGCTTTCCTGGTCGGTCGTCTGGCGCAGATACCAGGAGAGGGCTTGCTGGGTGTAATCCACATGGGTGACCACGGACGCGGGCAGCGACGGGTCAGCGGTGCGGTAGTCCAGAATGTAATCGGCTGCGGCGCGCCAGTTTTCGCGGGCGCGGGCGGGCGTCCACAGCGGGGGGAGCGCAAGCAGCAGCAGCGCGGCCGCGGCCACGGTCAGGGCAAGGCCCAGCGGCCACACGCGTGCGATCAGGATGGCGCAGCCGCGTCCCGCAGCCCAGAGCATAAATGGGGCCATAAAGAGCAGATAGCGGTCGTGGTCAAAGATCGAATGGCTGCGGGTGAGCAGCACATTGGCGATCAAGAGCGGGACGCCAATCCAGATCCAGAGCCAGGTACGGTCGAAGGCTGTGGTGTGCAATGGCCGCGGCCAGGGCATGGTCAGGCCCGCCAGCACCAGCAGCGCAAAACAGGCCAGGGCTGCGTTGATCCAGGGCAGATCCCAGGGAACACGCCACACGGTGTCGTTTTGCAGCAGGCGCAGCAGGTTGGCGGCGAAATTCTCAAAGGCGCGGCCTGGCGTGCTTTCGGCGCTGTTGACGACCCAGGCGTTGCGCGCCAGCGGCAAAAAGATCAGCCCCGCGGCCAGCAAGGCGAGCGCGCTTTCGCCAAAACGCCGCCAGTCTCGCGTGCGGACCAACAGGGCGAGCATCGACAACCCGGCGGCAGGCAGCACAAAGGCGCTGAAAAGATAGCTGTAGAGCGCGGCGTCGATGGCGATCACGGCAGCGGCCCACCACACCAGGCGACGGCCCGGCGTGGGCGTATGCCAGGCGCGCCACAGCGCATAGGCAAACCAGACGATGCCCGTGGCCGCGGGCTGAAACATGCGGAGTTCCTGGCTGTACCAGACGAGGATCGGGGAGAGCGCGACGAGCAGCGCGCTGATCCACCCGGCCAACCGGTTGCCGGTGGCGCGCGCCAGGAGCAGGATGCCCCAGACGGTGAGCGCGCCCAGGATGCTGCCCAGCGCACGCAAGGCGGCATCGCTGTAGTCCAACCCTACCCAGGCCAACATGCGCTGCCAAAGGTGCAGGAGCGTGTAGTAGATGGGCGGGTGTTTGTCCTCCACCAGGCGCATGGTGACGGCCCAGGTGTGGCGTAGGTCGCTCTGCGCCCAGCTCAGGCTGACGGCTTCATCGAACCAGACGCTGTGATACCCCAACCGCCAGAACCGGACGATCAAGGCAAGCAGGATCAGGGCGGCATCCCACAGCCGGGTGGGGATGCGATCCCAGGATGCGTGCAGCGATGACAGCGAGAAGGCAGCGGTTGAGCGCATAGGCGTGTCAGTGGGTGGGCAGGCCGAGTTCGTCAACCCCGGCACGCAGAAAATAGCGGCGGTAGGCGCGCACTTCGGCCAGGTGTTGATCCAGTTGCGCCTGGATCCAGAGCGCTTCTTCCTCGTCGGCAGGGCCGTCGCCGCGCATGATATGCACCTGGTCTGCGCTTTGCCAGTCGAGCAGGGTGATTTGGCCGCGGCTTTGCAGCCATAGCAGGCTGTAGCGGATCACGGCTTCGGTGGTGCCCAGGCGCGCCGCCATGCGGTCGATGTGTAGCGATTGGCCGCGCTGCAGGGCGAATTTGCACATGCCCGCCACATGGCGCAGCACGTCGTCCAGGGCATCGTCGGTGGTCACCTGGCCCACCAGGTAGATTTCGGGCGGGCGCACGGTCTCATAAAGCCAGGTCAGGAGGTCGGGCGCAGGCGGCACGCTGTAGATCACCAACGGCTGCGGGGTGGGGGGGCGCTCGACATGGACGCGCGGCGCATAGGCGACGGGGTGGCTGGGCGTGCTGATGCGAATGCCCTCGGCGTACCAGATGGCTTGATCGGGGCCGGGCAGCGGCGGGCGGGTATCTTCCCGGCGGCAGTCATGCACCTGGACGTGCGTGGCGGGCGACACCGCCACTTCCTCGCGTATGCGGCG
>CAZYQJ010000516.1:0-4523 GCA_964649925.1 uncultured Litorilinea sp. | reverse complement strand
TATGCGATCCGGGGGGCTTTGTCAAACCGCCGGGTCGAGTCACCCCGCGCGGGCCGTTTCGATGGGCGGCTCGTCGCTCGCGATCACCCGGGCAGGGCGCTGCCATGGGGTTCCCAACAAGGGGAGCAGCCAGCGATCTAGCCCATACCATCCCGCCACTTTCCAGGCTAGCATCAGCGCGATGGCAAGCGCAAACAGGAGTCCGTTGCTGCTGGCGGACCCGGCCATGATGAAGTTCCAGTTCATAAACCCACCGGCAAAGGCCGCAATGCCGACCAGCGCGCCCAGGATCAGGGCGATGCCCACGGCTAGCTCGCCCAACATGATGACCTTGCCAAACCAGGTATACCACTGCTGATCGAGCATGAACGCGATAAAATCGCGATACCAACCATAGGTAATCGCAGGCCGCCCGTCGGCGGGGATTTCAACGGCGCGCGACCAGAACCCAGCCAGCGCGCTGCCACTCCACCAGCCCGGGTTGTTGAACTTGCCCCAGCCGGAGGTCAGCCATTGGTAGCCGACATAGAGCCGGATGATCAGCCACAGCCAAGCAAAGCGGGTGGTGTTGAACAGGGCAAATGCCCACGGCGGGTCAGATACGGTGACGGTCCCGCTGGAGGTCACGAATTCGTCCGGTTGTGTGCTCATTGTCTATCTCCTTCCTGACATTACACGCCAGGGATCAGGCGAAGTGGTCTATGCCACACGTTACCATGTGCGTGCCGGGCTGTCTGTGCCTGGCCTTACGGTGCCAGGAGGGAGGGGGCGACATGCGCCCCCTTGCTCTACGGGCACAACTGGGCGCTGTGGTACAATTTGAGTGGTACAACGCCAATGTGCGGGCAGTCACCAGGCAAAGACAAAATCCGTATCCATGTTGTGCATACGCTATGCCGAACCTATCCGAGTTGATCCAGCAGCTATTGGATCGCTGGAACCTAAACGAGTTTCCCTCCTGGGCGCGTATTGTGGAGTCGATGGACCCCGTCGCATGGACGCTGGCGGGCCTATTGGCTGGGGCTGTGGTGTTGGGGCTGTTCTTTAGCCTGAGTACGCGCCGCGCCTTTCTGACGCCCGACGACTCGGAATCGTCGCCCGATGTGCTGTTGGCGCGTCTCAAGCAGGACCCGACCCGGCTGTCGCCCGTGGCGATTGTCAGCCGCTTGGGCGCAGAGGCCACGCTGGATTTGATGGCATATGGCGACCAGATTCAGACCAAGGAATGGCGTTATAAGTGGGGGAGTGTGCGAGAGGAATTGCTGCGGCTGCTGGGCCAGCAGGATGCCTTTGGGCCCACCTATGCGCTGGCCCGTTACTATGAGAGCGAAGACCCGATGGAGCCGGATACGATCCGCATCCGGCGCACAGCTTTGATACATAAACTGGGCCGTCGCCGCTATGTAGAACCCAACGCCGAGGGCAAACCGGCCCAACTTCGCATCCGTTGTCATGCTGCTGAGGTGCAGGGCGATGTCGGGTTTGAGGGTGAGACGTATTGGCTGATGCCCGATGAACCCGCGCCGCCGAGCGAGGGACCGTTGGTCGAGATGGACCCGATCGAATTTCACACCCTCAATGAGGCCGAACTGCATCTGCACATCCGCCGCACGCCGACCGTGGGTGGCGGTTTTCGCCTGGGGTTGCAGAAACGGCGCAAGATGTGGGTGGTGGTGGATGAAGAAGTCGAGTGGGTCAGCTAAGTATGTATAGATGTTGGTGAGCTTTTGGACGTGACGCAATTGCTGGATTTTCTCAATGTTGCCCTGTCGTCCGTTGTTGTCATCCTGGCCTTTTCGCTGCTGGCCTACACGCTGACCTACAACTTTCGCGACAGCGTGGCGCGCCGGTTTGCGCTGCTGCTGGCCTGTGTTGCCCTCAGCTATGCCAGCGAGGTCGCCCTTGACCGGGTGGTGACGGCAGAATCTGCGAATCGATGGCTGCGTTTGCAGTGGCTGGGAATCGCCATGTTGCCCGCGGCCTACTATCTCTTTTCACTGGCGGTGCTGCGCGCCACCAATTACCGCATCCGCCGCCGCCGCGTGATTGGCTGGGTCAGCCTGGGCATCTCAGTGCTGGCCGCGGTCACTGCGTTGTTTACCCCCTATATTGTCGGCGCGGTGCGTTTTCGCCCGCCGATTTCCTACCTGGAGGCCGGTCCCCTTTTTTGGGTCTTTACTGTCTACTATGTGACGCTCATTGTGCTGGCGTTGGGCAATGTGTGGAAGGCGCGCCAGCGCTGTCTGACCGACAGCACACGTGAGCGCATGACCTATCTCTTGATGGCCTTTTTTGCGCCGGGGATCGGCATCTTCCCTTATCTGATCGGGTTTAGCCGGTTGACCGGCGGCCAGGACGCGGGCGCGCTGGTCTTTTTGGTGGCGATCTTGGTCAACAGCGCGGTGGCGGTGATGCTGGTGTTGATGAGCTATTCCGTGGCCTATTTTGGCGTGTTGACGCCGGACCGCGTGGTGCGCTACCGGCTGCTGCGTTTTTTCTTCCGCGGGCCGCTGGTGGCGATCTTTGTGATCCTGGCTGTGCAGACGGTGCCTTGGGTGGAGCGGTTGCTGGGGCTGCCGCGCGATATTGTGTTGTTCAGCGTTATCACAGGCGTGATCGTCCTCAGCCAGTTGATCCTGAGCGTAACGAAAACGCTTGTGGACCGTCTTGTCTATCGAGAAGATCGCGATGAAGTGGCGTGGCTGCGTGAGCTGGACCGGCGGCTCCTGGCTACGAGCGATCTCCGGCAATTTCTCGAAAATAATCTAGTCTCTCTCTGCGAACTGCTGCGCGTGCCTGCGGGCTTTGTGGCTGCCACGGTGGGGCCGGATTTGATCCTGGAGGTGGTGGTCGGCCCGGAGAACACCCGCGCACAGGTGATGGCTGTGGATGACTGGGGTGAGGCCCTGACCGCGGCGCTGAAGCAGGGGGCAGACGATATGCAGCCGCTAGTCCATGCCGGTTTTTGGATCTGGCCGCTGGTCGAGGAGAAAGCGCAGACGGACCAACCTGTACGCGTGCTGGGTATCCTGGGGCTGTACGCCCGCACCGATGCGCCGGTTCTGGATCAGGACGAGAGCGCTGTCATGGAGCGGATGCTGGGCAGTATAAGCCGTGCCCTGGTGGATCGGCAGTTGCAGCAGCGAGTTTTTGTGGCGCTGCGCCGCATCATTCCAGACATTGATCGGATTCAGCAGATGCGGACGGCCATCCCATATGTGACGCATGAGAGCGACGAATCTCCGGCCAGTACGCTGCTCAACCCCAGTCCGATCCACAGCCCCGAATTCGAGGCCTGGGTGAAGGATGCCCTGAGCCACTACTGGGGAGGACCGAAGCTGACACGTAGCCCATTGGTGCAGTTGCGGGTTGTGGGCGAGGTGTTGAGCCGGGCCGACGATAACCCGACCAAGGCGTTGCGGCTGGTGTTGGGGTCGGCCATTGAGAAGCTGAGGCCGGAGGGGAAGCAGAATCTCAGCGCACCGGAATGGCTGCTCTACAACATTCTGGAAATGCGGTTTATCCAGGGGCGCAAGGTGCGCGAGATCGCCGATCGCTTGGCGATCAGCGAAAGCGACCTCTACCGCAAACAACGCGTGGCGATTGGTCAAGTGGCGCGTGTGCTTACGGAGATGGAGCAGGGGAACGGCCTGGATTTGAACGGCCGGTCCGACTCCTTAAACGGCATGTCTACCATGCTGGAGGCCCCCGACGAGGGTGAGGAGGAGGCGGCGACCGGCCCAGTGTAGGTGTTTGCTGCCGGTGCGCGCAACCGCGGAGGAGACCGGCGGCCCAACAGGGACGGAGCCATGGCGAAATCGGAACTCCAGATGAATCGATTGCCCAAACACGACGACTTGCCTGCTTGGGATGTTGAGTGGCGCGAGTTGTTTAGCGTCCATGTGGTCGGCTTTGCGCTGGTCGCGCTGGGCGCATTTCTATTTCTGTCGCTGCGCACCGGCGATCATGTGCCCTGGCTGGTGCAGATGACTGGCTGGACTGCGCCGCTTATGGCCTTGAGCCTTTTTGTGGTGGGCGCGGTCTTGGTGCTGGGGGATCGGGCGGGCTACTGGAGCGTCGAGGCAGTGGTCGGTGCAGAAGCGCTGCTGCTGGGGCTGCAGATCGGGAGCTTCGCCTGGCATCATGCGGAATTCGATTGGCGGATGCCGCTGGACGGCAGCAACGGCGGGCTGGTCGGGACGGTGTTGGGCGGGCTGTTGGTCGCCTGGTTTGGACAGGGGATGGCGGCGATCTTTGCGCTGCTGCTCTGCATCTCCGGCGGGCTGCTGCTGCTGCGCTATACGCCGTTGATCTATCCGGTCGGCGCGCTGGTGCGCCTCTTTCCGCTGGCGGTGGCGGGCTGGACACGGCTGACGACCCCGCCTCCGTCGCGCCCATCGCGGCGTTATGTGCCGGGGACGCGCCTGGTCAAGACCCCCAATTTTGTTGCGCCGGAGCCTGTGTCGGACGAACTCCCCATTGACACGCCGGTGGTTGTGCAGCGCCAATCGTCTCCACCTTCG
>CAZYQJ010000515.1:0-4533 GCA_964649925.1 uncultured Litorilinea sp. | reverse complement strand
GAAGGCCAGCACTTATATATCCGTCTGACCAAGGTGGGCAGGACGACCAAAGAGATCCAACGGCAGTTGGAGCACCTGTTTGGGTTGCGCCGCGGCGATGTCGGCTTCGCTGGCCTGAAGGACAAACAGGCACGCACGACCCAGACCTTTAGCCTGAATGTGGGCCGCCAGCCGCCTGACTTTGCCGAATCCGCCCTGCAGCGGGTGCGCGAGCATTTGCCGGTGGAGGTGCATTGGGTCGAGTTTCACCGCAACAAGTTACAGCCGGGTCATCTGCTGGGCAACCGCTTTGTGATCACCATCGCCAACCTGGCGTGCAGTACCGTAGAGGCAGAACGCCGGCTGGGGGCGATTGTCGAGTCGTTGCGCGCCCAAGGGCTTCCCAACTACTTTGGGCCGCAGCGGTTTGGCGCGAACGGCAGCAACGTGCATCAAGGGTTGGCGCTGCTGTTGGGCGAACGTACCAAGTCGGATCGCTGGCTGCGCCGTTTTTTGATCAGCAGTTACCAGAGTTATCTGTGCAATCGCTATCTGGCGCGGCGTGTGGAGACGGGCGCGTTTGACCGGCTGCTGCTGGGCGATGTTGCCAAGAAGTATGATACGGGCGGAATGTTCACCGTCGAGGACCTTGCCCAAGAGCAGCCGCGCTATGCCCGGCAGGAGATCAGTTTTACCGCGCCGCTCTTCGGCCCCAAGATGTGGGAAGCCCAGGCCGAGGCCGGGGAATTTGAAGCCAGCATTCTGGCCGAGTCGCCGGTGACGCTGGATCATTTGGCGGCGGCGCGCGTCGAAGGTACGCGACGGCTGGGCCGGTTGCTGGTGGGAGACCTGACATTCCGGGTGGAAGCCGCGGAGGGCGCGCCCAGGGCCGTGGTCGAGTTTCAGTTGCCTAAGGGGGCATTTGCCACCACAGTGTTGCGCGAGTTAATGAAACAAGACCTGGCCGAGATGCCCGCGCTGGACGACGAAGCGGATGGATAAGGGCAGACTATGAGTCCGTGCAGTGGTGTGGCGGATGCATCAGCACCCATGCCTGAGACCATATGCATGACTAGGAGATATATGTATGAATTTGGCACGTCGACCGATTCAGGGGCGAGGTTTCTCTGATGGTCAACGGAATCTTCCTATGAAATTACCGATTTTTCCGCTAGACGTGGTGCTTTTCCCCGGTATGGTGCTTCCGCTCCATATCTTTGAGCCACGCTATCGGGAGATGATCGAGCGCTGCGAAGAAGAGCGCATTCCGTTTGGCGTGGTGTTGATCCAAAAGGGCCATGAGGTAGGCGGCCCGGCTATTCCGCACATGGTGGGTACGGCGGCACGCATTATGCGCGTCGAACACACTACCGACGCACATATGAATATCACTACGGTGGGCACGCAGCGGTTCAGGATTTTGGAATTGGACCGCAGCCGCAGCTATCTCAGCGCCAAGGTCAGCCCGTTCCCGTTTGTCAATGCGAGGATACGCGCCGCGCAGGAGATGGTCCACAAGGTGCGGCCCAAGATCATCGAATATGTGGAACTGCTGAGCAAGGCGGCCCAGACGCAGTTGACGCTGGACCGGCTGACGGATGACCCGACGATGCTGGCCTTTCTGGTGGCGATTGCCCTGCAGGTGGGCAATGACGAAAAACAGAAACTGCTGGAGATGCCCGGCATCCCTGAACTGCTGGACCGTGAACGGTATTTGCTCTCGCGCGAACTGCTGCTGCTCCAGCACATGGTGACCACACAGCGTGAGGTGGAAGCCATGAGCATCGGGTCCAGTGGATACATTTTCCCCAACTGAAAAATTTGATATCTTGCCTGGGACGTGATATACTGACGAAATGTCTGGGGGATTAGCTCAGTTGGCTAGAGCGCTACGTTGACATCGTAGAGGTCACTGGTTCAAGTCCAGTATCTCCCACTCGCCGCCCGGTTTGATGCCGGGTGGTTGCAATTTGTGTGCGAGGTTGGCACACGGTGAAACGTATCCATAGGGAACGCGTTGACCAGGAGCAGTAGAGAGGTTGGTTGCCTTCAGAGAGCCGCGGTCACCGGCTGGGAGCCGCAGCAGGCAATGCTCTTGAAGACCCCCTGGGAGTGGATGGGTGAACGCACAGTTCAGTAGCCCGTTCCGGTTGGCACCGTTATCTGCCCCCTGAGTGATCTCCGGCTGTCTGCCGGGGGTAATATGGGTGGAACCGCGAGCGCAAGCTTCGTCCCATGAGGACGGAGCTTTTTTGTTTTTCAAGACCGGCGCATGAGCCGGAGCCGTAAGGAAGCGCCCATGAAAAGCATCCGTCAATATCCAGAAGTCATGGCCGCCGCGCAGGGGTTTCCGCTCCCGTTGACGCGCTTGACCGAGTTATGTGTTGCCATTCAGCAGATCCCGGCCCCGACCGGCGCCGAGGGGGCGCGCGCGGCCTGGGTCGAGGCCCAGATGCGGCGGCTGGGGCTGCGTGATGTCCAGCAGGATACGCTGGACAACGTCTATGGACGGCTGCCCGGTCGAGGGGATGGCCCGGCGTTGCTGGTCAGCGCGCACACGGATACGGTCTTTGCCGCCGATACTGACCTGACCGTGGTAGAGGATGCCGCTCAGAAGCGCATCTATGGGCCGGGCATCGGCGACAATTCGACAGGCGTGGCGGCGCTATTGGCCTTGATCGAGGTGATGCAGACATTGCCCGAACCGCCTACCAGCATTTGGTTTGTCGCCAACAGCGGCGAGGAAGGGTTGGGCGACCTGCGCGGGATGCGTGGGGCCGTGGATCTGCTGCAGCCGAAGATCGGCGCGTGTGTGGTCATCGAGGGCATGGGTCTGGGCCGTATTGTCCACCGCGCCCTGGGGTCGCGGCGCTTTCGGATTCAGGTCGCCGCGCCAGGGGGCCATAGCTGGAGCGACTTTGGCACGGCCAGCGCCCTGCATGTCCTGGCGCAGATCGCCGCCGATCTCTCCCGGCTGCACCCGCCGGAGACGCCGCGCACGACCTTTAACGTCGGGCGCATGGAAGGCGGCACGTCGGTCAACACCATTGCCCAAAGCGCATGGCTGGAACTGGATCTGCGCAGCGAGGAGACCCACGCCCTGCAGGAGATAGTGGCCCAGGCCCTGGCGATCGTGGGGCGTTACCAGACCCCGCGCTGGGAACGTAAGGGCGTGGTGACCCAGGTGACGACTATCGGCGATCGCCCGCCAGGTGAAATCCCTGCCGACCATGTGTTGGTACGGGCAGCGCAGGCCGCCCTGGCCGCAGCCGGGTGGACGGGCAAAACTGACCTGCGCATCAGCAGCACCGATGCCAATATCCCGCTCAGCCGGGGGATCCCTGCGGTCTGTGTCGGCGTGACCGAAGGGGGGAACGCCCATCGTCTGGAGGAGTGGATCTACACGCCCCCGTTGCTGCAAGGGATGGCACACCTGCTGCTGCTGACCTGGTGGGCGTCGGCGTGGCTGGCGGGCGAGGTCGATCAGCCCGAATAAAGGAACCTAACTGGCGACATCTTGGCCGGAGCGAGTGTCCGGCTGGAAGGATTTTTCCGATGAGGAGGACCGCATGAGCAGTGAACAGCAAGTCGTGAGTAGTGAGCAGCAAAAGGATCAGGATTGGCTCTATCGCATCCGCCACAGCGCGGCGCATGTGATGGCCCAAGCGGTGTTGGAGTTCTATCCTGACGCCCGGATCGCCATCGGACCGCCGATTGAAAACGGCTTTTACTACGACTTCGACCTGGGCGTGGACGAGGAGGGCAAGCCACGCACCTTTACCCCGGAAGACCTGGAGCGCATCGAAAAGCGCATGCGCCAGATCATCGCCGGACGGCATCCGTTTGTCTACCGCGAGGTGAGCGCCAACGAGGCGCGCCAGTTGTTCCATGATCAACCCTATAAACTGGAGTTGATCGACGGGCTGGACCAGGGCGAGACGGACGAATACGGCAATGAGTTGGATACCAGGCCGGTCATCAGCACCTATAAGCAGGACAGCTTTGAGGATCTCTGCCGCGGGCCGCATGTAGAACACACGGGGCAGATCCCGCCGGACGGCTTCAAACTGCTGAGCGTGGCGGGCGCGTACTGGCGTGGGGATGAGAACAACCCGATGCTGCAGCGCATCTACGGCACGGCGTGGCGCAACAAACAGGAACTCAACCACCATCTCGCCATGTTGGAGGAAGCCAAGAAGCGCGACCATCGCAAGCTGGGGCGCGACCTGGAGATCTTCATCTTTGACGAAGAGGTAGGGCCGGGGCTGCCCTTGTGGCTGCCCAATGGCGGCATCATCATCGACGAGTTGGAGCAGCTTGCCAAGGAAGTAGAGACAGAGGCGGGCTATCAGCGTGTGCGGACACCGCATCTGAGCAAGGAGTCGCTCTTCCTGCGCAGCGGCCACCTGCCCTACTATGCAGATACAATGTACCCGCCGATGGAACTGGAGGGGGTGCGCTACTACGTCAAGCCGATGAACTGCCCTTTTCATCACAAGCTCTTTGGCAGCAAGCCGCGCAGCTATCGCGAACTGTCCATACGCTTTGCCGAGT
>CAZYQJ010000514.1:0-4535 GCA_964649925.1 uncultured Litorilinea sp. | reverse complement strand
AAAACAGGCTTGGACGGCACTGCCGCGCCGTCGATGGCGACGCGGCAGCGCTCCTTCCAGATGGCCTGAACACAACACGCATGAAAACTATCAAACTGGGGCAGCAAACTAAAATCAAAATTCTGGTCGTCGTCGAACCCGGGGGGCCGCCCGGTGACAACGAGTGTGGGCGAGAGTTGCCAGCTCACACCGCACACGTCGCGCCACCGTTCGAGGGCGACTTCCCAGGCCCGCCGTGAGACCGCACAATCACAAAACAAATGAACCGCATCCTCAACGACCTCGCACCCAAAGGGACATTTGCCGGTGGCGCCAGGACGCCACCGGTTGCGGTGACCAGTGGCCAGCGCATTGTGCAGCATGCGGTACAGCAGGTCGGACTGCTGGCGGGACCGGTGCCGCGCCTTCCGCGCCCAGATCCAGACCGCCCGCCAGTTGACCGTCGCCGGTCGTAGGCGGTCGACCCAGCTCTGGGGCATCACGACGGGCATGAGCGACGCATGGTCGAGCGCCGTCCGGATCGCCGCCGCAGCCACGGCCTCTGCTGGTACCCATTGGAGCCGGCCGGACGGCAGTGGCTTCCCGACCCGGAGGCCAAGTTGCGCAATGCCGAACGGCCGCTGCTGCACAAACCCATCAAACACGAGGCGGTCGCCCCGCTTGACCAAGCGCGCCTCCATCTCGACCGTATCGAGCACCGCCGGGCGTTGCGCGTGGCTGAGGCGCCCGATCGGCACGACCTCGCCATCATGTTTGACGCGCAGTAGCTCCAGCCGGACGGCGCCCTCGCCGGTGAAAGACGGTGGGACTTGAGCAAGAACGAAAGGGAGGTAACACGGCCAAAGGGTGGGGCGGAAAACATAAGCAGGGCGCTGAAAGGAAAAAACCCGGGAAGCAAAATCAACATCAAAAAGGCGGAGTCTGGCCCGTGCTGGCTCGGGGATGGCCTGCCACCACGCGCGCGCAACGACCGTGGGGATGCCGTGCTCGCTCGAAGGGGACAGCGCCAGCGCCGGCCGATCAACGAGGTCACCCACCGTGGCAACCGATGACCAAGACTCAGCAAAAGCAAAAGAAGCAGCATCATTACCACGCAAAAAGGGGTTATAGAACAGGGGTTGGCCCAGCCACTGGTTGCTAGTCAGCGCCTCGCCCTTCAGGGTCGGCGACGGCCCGCCCGCCAGCTTACGCCACGTGCGGAAGGCGCCTTCCCAGATGGACGGAGGCCCAGAGAACACCACACGCGCGGGGTCGATGTCAGACTGTAGCAGGTCCCACGGCCGCTTGCGGCACCACTTGGGCGCGGCAGCAGAGATGGTGCACCAGGCCACTGTCTTCCACGCCGCCACCCCCGGGGAGAGCAGACGCACCAGCCAGCGCAGGTGGAGAGCAGAAACAAAAGATCGGACATCAAACATGCCGAGCCCGCCGCGTTCGACCGGCTGTTTGGCCAGCTCACGCCGCACGGGCCCTGCGCGCTTCCCGGCCCATAGAAAGCGAAAGCAAGATCTCTCAATACGCACTAGTAGCTCAGTAGGCAGAGGTGTCACAGACGCGACGTGCCACATCCGCGAGGTGGCCAGCGACCTGAGCACCGTCAGACGGCCGCGGATGGTGAGGCCCCGGTATCGCCAAGCCGCCAGCGTAGCCTCGTAGTTGCCCACCACCCTTTCCCACGCCGTCTCCAGCGGCGCGGAGATGGAGACAGGCACGCCAAGGTACGTGATGGCCTCGCGGTTGGGAGACCACCGGAGCTGAGCCATGGCTGGAGGCACCGCGAACGGCGCGGCCAGCCACAGACCGTGACTCTTGCCCCAGTGGATCCGCGCACCGGTTGCCCGCGCGTAGATATCAAGCCAGTCGCAGAGAGAAGAAAGATCCCCAGATGATCCACAAAAGAACGCCTTGTCGTCGGCGAATTGGGAGATACACACCTTTGGGTGCGGAGGTAGAGAGCACACGGATAAACCCTTGAACGACACATCGCGGACAATCGCGGCGGTGAGAAAGTTGTCGAGGAGATTGTAGAGCAGTGGCGAGAGAGGATCGCCTTGTCGCACCGAGCGCTGCAGAGGAAAAGAGTTAGACAAGAAGCCATTGATACACACCTTGGAGCACGATTCATTGTAGAGGCATTTTATGGCTCCGCGGAAATACGGCCCAAATCCATAGTGCTCCAGGGCCCTGTCGCGGAATTCCCAGGAGACTCTGTCGTAGGCCTTTTCTTGGTCGGTCATGATGACGCACCCCTCAAGACCGTCCATGTCCAGTATCCCTTGCATCATTAAGACATTCTCACCTATATTCCGGCCTTTAACGAAACCCGTTTGTTCCGGAAAAATCAGACGACTCGCCACGGACGCCAGCCGGGCGGTGAAGACAGCCGAGAGCAGTTTGTAGTCACAACAAAGCATTGACAGCGGTCGCCAGTTCCGTAGGTCGGTGCGGTCGCCCTTCTTGAAAAGAAGTTTGATCACTCCGGACCTGCACGAGCGGGGCAGCCGGCCTGTCCGCAGGCTCTCATGAAAGACGTCGAGCAGGACCGGCCCCAACACGTCCCAGAAGGCCTTATAAAACTCGAAGGGAAGGCCATCTTCGCCAGGCGAACGGGAGTGTCCAGCCCGCTTCAGGGCGGCCGTCAGCTCGTCCAGGGTAATGGGCCTGTCCAAGTCGTCAGCGTCCTTTGGCAAGACAGTGTGGTCCTCGTCCAAGTTGGCAAATAGCAGCTCCATTGCATCCTCAGAGATGGGGTCGTCCGGCGTGTAGAGATTCCGGTAGAAGGTGGCAGCCAAAGTGCACAGGCGGTCGGGTGCAGAGACCAGCGCTCCCGATTCATCGCGCAGCTGTTTAACCAGCTGTTGCTCTTGGCGTGCCTTCTCAAGACGACAAAAGTACTTGGTGGGACGCTCGCCTTCCTCGCGCCAGCGTATCCGCGAGCGAACGGCGGCTCCTTCCAGCACGTGCGCGTCCAGTTCGGCCATGTCAGCACGGCACTTCGCCAGGATCGGCGCAACGGCGACGTCACCGGCCGCCAGTGCTGCCTCCAGAGCATAGATGGCATCCTCCAGGTCCTGATGGCGGGCGTGGCAGCGACGGTGCAGTTCCCTGCCGAACCGCCGCGACACGCCGCGCACGCGCCCCTTCAGAGCCTCCCAGCCCTCCGCCAGCGATACGAAGGCGCCTGAGCGTAGTTCGGCAACTGCCGTCCTGAGCTCGCGTTGCATCAGTTCAATGTAATCCTTATTATCGAGTAGAGACGTATTGAAAAGCCAGTAGCCGGGGCCTCGCTCGACGCCATCCGGAGAGCCAAGGCGGAGCGAGACAAGCCGATGGTCTAGGCCGCGGAAGAACTGATGGCTCATGTTGACCTCGCCCGCGCTATCGGCAGAGACCAGAAAGAAGTCCAGTCTGGCTGCGCGCATGGCGTTGGCAGAAGTCCACGTAAACTGCCGATCAGTAGGGTTATCCCGACGCCATAGATCAGCCACACCCAGCGATGAGCAGAAGGTCTGAAAAGCTCGCAGATCAGCATTGGAACCCGACGCGGTGGGGCCGTCCAGCCTATCCAAGGCTGGATCGGGTGCGATGTTAAAATCGCCCCCGATGACCCACACTCGGTCGAGATTCACCTGTAAAGTTGAACTCCAATCGTACAGTCTATCGCACAGGGTTCCGAAGAAATCGGCCCTGGCTGCGGCATCATTCGGGCCGTAAACACAACAAACATTAAATAGTTCTTCCCCTTTACGTACACTGGTCGTAATGTAGCGACCATTAGCATCTATCAAGTCCTCGTCATCAGTAAAATACACTTCACTCTTAGGGTTCAGTAGAATTCCGACCCCTCGCGCGGGTGCGCCGAGACGGGTCGTACGAAAGCACGTAAACTTGCTATATACACGATCGCGGCGTTGGCACCAATGAAAACAGAACTTTTCACGAACTTTGTTATCAGTACAATGCGCCTCTTGAATCAAATAAATATCAAACTTTAAGCCCTTCAGATAGTTGAACAATATCCGTCGCTTATCGTCGTTAAGGATGCCCCGAACATTCAATGTCGCGACAGATAGCATTCGCTAACTTTAGGGTATTAATAATAGCCAGTTAATTAAGATCATTAAGATGATGCGGACCGCAGTGGAGCCGACGGGCTAGCCGGGCCCCACGCCGTAGGGCCGCAGCTGTCCTCGTCGCTGTCGCCGCCACCCGACTGGTGCGCCGTCCTCTTCGAGGGCGGCGGACCGTCGGTCGGGAGCTGGTCGGTGACGGCGGTACGGTCGCTCGCCCCCAAGACCGAAAAAAACCCCAAGCCAGGCTGGGGCGTGCTGGGTGGGGCCGTTGACGGGCTGGACGGGCGTGAAAGTGCCCGCTTTCCACCAGCAGGCTTGCCAGCCACGGTGGTCCAGCCGTTCTCGTCGGCGGGGCGGCGCGGGACGTCGGCCGCAGTCGCCGCGGCCGGCGTCGTAGCCGCCTGCACCTCCGTCCGCGTAGGTGGATCCTCGGCCGACGATGGGGGTGTCGCGCCGGTGGCG
>CAZYQJ010000513.1:0-4541 GCA_964649925.1 uncultured Litorilinea sp. | reverse complement strand
GCGTCGATGAGACGAAAGGCATGGTCGTAATCGTCGGCGATGCCGTGGGTATGCATCAAGAGCACAGCGATGGGGCTTTCCGTGACGATGCGCGCCACATCCTGCCGCGCCAGTTCGACAAACTCGGCGCTGCGTGCGCCTGCCCCACGCCAGGTGTACTCGTTGAGGATGGGCGCTTCGATCACCCCCTCATACCAGACAAACGGGCGGTGGGGGATGTCGTCCACCCACTGCTGTGTCAGGCTGCCGCTGTTGTGCGGCAGGTGCTGGTAGCCGCTGCCGCTGATATACATGACGCTGTGATAGCGCAGCCCCACGTTGGCCAGCGCCGCAAAAAGCGGCTTGGAGATGGCCCCGCAGGGTGCGCGAAAGGCAACCGGCTCTACGCCCAGTTCGTCTTGAAAGATGGCCATGCCCTCCTCAATGCGCGCCTGTAGCTTGTCCACCGTGTAGCGCGGCATGAGTTCATCACGGCGCGCGTCGAAGTTCGACTGCATGGCAGGCTGGATCGATGTGGCTGGCCAGGCCGGCGGGCCAAACTCGTAACAGTCAGCATGGGTCAGCCCGTGGAGTTGAATGTCATGCCCCGCGTCGATCTGACGGGCTAGCTCCTCTCGCCAGGCCGGGGAGAGGGGTGACCCTTGGGGTTTGGGGATGGTGAACCAGGTGGACTTGATGCCATGTGTGTCAAAGTGAGCGCAGGCGCGGTGCATGGACTCGACCAGGTGATCGCCTGACCCGGCATCGTCGATACTCCAAATAAAAGTCGTCATCCACTGACTCCTTGGTCTAGCGGTGGATCTGGGCTGGTAGGCAGGGTGACAAATCGCTGCTTAGGGCAGCGCGGCTAGGCCAACGCCTCAAGCACACGGTTGAGGCCTTCGATGGTCTCCTCAACCTCCTCATTGCTCAGCAGCGGGTTGACGTTAAGATGCACCGCCCGCCCCAGCAAATCCAGGGTGCGCGGGCACATCTCCTTGTGATACTCGATAGGCCGCCGCGCATCGCGCCAGGGGCCGCCGTCCGCCGACCAGGTGCGCTTCTCCAGGATCGGAGTCCAGTGGGCATAGATGTGATAGTCGTGGGCATCAGGCCGATAAAGCGTCCCCGCGCCGATGTTCTCGGCGCGTAGCGCCTCGGCGATGCGTCCGGCCGCGCCTGCGTCCTCGGCGAAGAAGATCAGGGCTATCGCCGCATCCCCGGCTTCGTCATGGAGATGGCGAAAAGTAATGCCCTTGCGCTGGGCCACGTCGGCCATCCCGGCCTTGAGCATGCGTTTGCGCTGGCGCATCGCTTCCAGCAGCCCGTCGAGCCGGCGCAACTGCACCAACGCCACCGCCCCCAGCAGTTCAGGCATGCGGTAGTTGGTGCCGATTAGGATGTCATCAGAAGGTACCTTGTACATGCGCGGGCCAGCCACATCATGATACAAAAGCGCGCGCTGCCAGATCGCATGCTCGTCGCTGATCAGCATGCCGCCTTCACCGCTGGTGATGATCTTGTTGAACTGCAGGCTGAAGCAGCCCACATCGCCCCAACTGCCCAGCCGCTTGCCCTGATAGCTGGCACCGTCCGCCTGGGCCGTATCCTCGATAACGGCCAGGTTGTGCTTGCGCGCCACGGCCAGCAGTTCATCCATCTTGCAGGGGGCGCCGCGCATGTGCACAGGCATGATCGCCTTGGTGTAGGGGGTGATCTTGACCTCAACATCCGCCGGGTCAAGCAGCAGCGATTCGTCCACTTCGGCCAGGATGGGGATGGCACCGGCTGTGATGACCGCAGCAGCCGAGGCGATCCAGGTATAGGCAGGCACAATGACCTCGTCGCCCGGACCGATGCCCAACGCATGCAGTGCACACGTCAGCGCGGCTGTGCCCGAGGTGACCGCTAGGGCGTACTGGCTGCCCATCATGGCGGCAAAGGCCGCTTCCAGTTCGCGCACCTTGGAGGGACCTTCATACGGGCCGTAGTAGCGAAAGAGCCGTTTATTGCGCAGCACTTCAAGAACGGCCTGCGCCTCTTCCTCATCGATTGCCATGCCTCCGGGATACATCGGCGGATCGGGGTGTTGTTTGGCCGGAGCGGCTCCATTGATTGCCAGTTGGGTGCGCGGGTTAGTTTGTGTGCTCATGAAACTCCTCCTGGCGAAATCGCCATGGTGTGTGGAGTATTTCGGATTATGTGTTAGTGTGGGTGGGCCGCGCCTCCGGCTAGCCTTTGACCGCGCCGACCGTTAGCCCAGCCAAGAAGTAACGCTGTAAGAAGAGGAAGATGATCATCAGCGGCAGGGTGCTGATCAGCGCGGCCGCCGAGGTGATCCCGTAGTTGACCTGGAATTCACTGCGCAGCAGCGCCAGCCCTAGCGGCAGCGTGTAGAGCGCTTTGTTGTTGATCACAACCAGCGGCCAGACGAGGTTGTTCCACTGGGCCGTGAAGACGACAATGGACAAGGTGGCCAAGGCCGGAGCAGAAAGCGGCAGAATGATGCGCCAGAAGAGCCCGAACTCAGAGCAGCCGTCGATGCGCGCCGCATGCTCCAACTCTTCGGGCAAGGTCTGCATAAACTGGCGCAGCAAGAAGACGCCCAAGACATTGCCCAGGGCCGGAATGATCAGACCGCCGAACCTAATGAACAGCCCCAGCCGGAAGGTGATCAGAAAGGTCGGGATCAGCAGCAGCGCGCCAGGGAACAAGATCGAGGTGAGCATGAGACCGAATAAAATATCGCGCCCCCAAAACTCTTTTTTGGCAAAGGCATAAGCCGCTAGCGCGTCGATAAAGACAGTTCCCAGCGTGACCACTACTGCCACCAAAAGTGTGTTCAAAAACCAGGTGACAAAGGGCAGGTCGCGCAGGATATAGAGATAGTTGTCCCAGACGATGGTCTTGGGGAATAACTCGGGTGGGATCGAGATCAGGCTGTAGGTCTCCTTAAATGACGAGGAGAAGATGTAAAGAAACGGGCCAAGCATCACGACCACCAGCAGCGCTAGAAGCGTATAGATGACCAGGCCGCGCAGGATCGTGCCTAGCCGGATCGGGTGGCGACGCGACTGGATCCGTGAGGTAGGGAGCGATTGGGTGGAGGCCATGCCAGGTTCCTTATCTATCGCCTAAAACACGCATCTGGATAAACGAGATGGGCATGATGATCAGCAGCAGCACGATGCCCATGGCCGCGGCCATGCCCACTTGCCCATAGCGAAAGGCGTAGTTGTAGATATACCAGACGATGGTGGCAGTGGACTGCACCGGACCGCCGTTGGTAAGGACAAAGACGGTGTCAAAAAGCTGGAAGGCCCAGATAGTGCCCATGACCACTGAGAACAAGATCACCGGGCGCAGCAGCGGGATGGTGATGCGCGTGGCGACCTGCCAGCCATTGGCCCCGTCGATGCGCGCCGCCTCCTGCAGTTCTTCAGGGATACCTAACATGGCGGCTAAGAACAAGATGATGTGAAAGCCGATGCCGCGCCACCACTCCACCAGCATGATCCCATACAGTGCCACCCTCGGATCCGAAAGCCAATAGATTTCGGGAAGTCCAATCAAGCCGAACAAATAGTTGAGGATGCCGTATTTGGGAGCCAGGATATAGCTCCAGATCTGGGCTGTGGCCGCGGCTGAGGCCAGCAGCGGGAAAAAGACGACGCTGCGGAAAAAGCCCTTAAAGCGCACAAGCTTATCGGCGATCAGGAAGGCAATGGAGAGCGCCGTCACGACGACAATCGGCACGACCGAGACCACATACTGCGCCGAGTTGCGGATTACTTTGAGCGTGATCGAATCTTGGGTGAGGTCGGCGTAGTTTTGCAGCCCAACAAAGGGTTTGACCGGTGCGACCAGATCGCCGCTCAACAGCGAGAGCCAGAGCGCCCAAAAGAAGGGGATAATGTGGAAGACGGCGAACAAAAGCATGAAGGGCAAGATAAAGGCATAGGCCGTTAGGTTGCGGCGCACCGCGGCGCGCTCCCAAAAGCGGCTGCGATAGGGTTTGGGCCGGGATGGAATAGTGGCGGAGGTCATGCGCTCTCCTTTTGCTCTTGCGTCTGACCATGCAGTTCGCGCAGCAGGCGCAGGTTCTCATCTACCAGCACATCGTCGATGGTCTCGGCCAAGATGTAGGCGCCAAAGGCGCGTGCCACCCACACCTCATAGCCGCCACGATGCAGCGATTCGCGCGTCACAAAGTAGCCAAACGCTCCGTTGGTTGTGCTGGCGCACAAGGTGTGTTCAAATGGGCTGGCCGTGCGCAGCCGCAGCACGATCTCGGCAAATGGCTCGCCCGGAAAGGGCACAATCGCCACCGGGCCAAGCCGGGTGATGGTCTGGGTAAAATGCGCCTCGCGCATGATTTCACCCTGATAGGAAGCGAGAACGCTCTGCCAGTAGTGGTAATCGCACATGGGCTGGCCCCACTGGTCGCGGTTGGGTTCAGCCGCGGCCAGTGCTGCGGTTGCCGTCTGCGCGTCGGGCAGCGGGCGAAAAGGGAGGGTGATGGTGCGCGTCAGTGTGGTCAGTTCGAGATCGCGCAGTTCCTT
>CAZYQJ010000512.1:0-4548 GCA_964649925.1 uncultured Litorilinea sp. | reverse complement strand
TCCAGCCAGCCACAATCCGGGCAGCGTTTGCCCATGACCGTGGTCGGTCCCTTCTGTTTGCGGACATTAGGCCGGGCGTCGTTGTCCGGTATTTCAAGCCATTCGAAGCGTTCTTGCATGTTCGTCATTGAACGGTCCTGGTCGCCTTGGTGATTGTACTCCATACCCGTGCAAACGTCTATCCGTCCTTGGGTTGCGCGCCATATTCGTTATCCCTGTACATCATGACCTCTGTGCATCATGAGGTGCATAGTATACACCCAATTGATGTCAGGTGTCGCGGCCAAGATGGCGCAATGGCAGCACAAAGTAGACCCCACGCCGGTCATCCCCGCGCACAATGGGATGCACCCCAAAGCCCATCGCCAGTTTGAGTCGATGATTCGCGGTATTGTCCCCGCTGCTGTGCGAGCGCACCTGATAGCAATTGAGTTGCGCCGCCCGCTGCATGCACGCTTGCTGCAGGGCGCGGCCAATCCCCTGGCGCCGGTAGGGCGGCAGCACGCCAAAGGCCAGGATTTTCGCCTCCAGCAGCGCAGCCCCGTCCAGAACGACCGGATCACACTCTGCATCCGGCCCGATTTCCTGTGTCACAAAGCGCAGGAAACCGGCGATGGCACTGCCTGCGGTCGCCACCAATAGATGGCTGCTGCGGTGCCATTTGTACTGCGCGGTCACCCACTGCGTCTGTTTCAGGTCGGCTACTACTGCCAGGAGTTCACCCCAGCGTGGATGTGCTTGACCCCATTCCTCAATCACAAGATCAGCCATTTGCGAGCCTTCGATACTCATTTTCTGCTTAGACGATACTCGACGCGGCGCGTGCGCGCTGGCGCGCCCAGCCGCGCAGCCCTTCGATCTCTTCCTGCATCATCTGGCTCAGGGGCACGGTTTCCTGCAGCACGTCGAGCAGATCGGCCATTTCAAGCGGGCGGTTTTTGTCAAAGGCCTCATACAGCCCCGCGATCACAGCCTGTTCGATCTCTGCGCCAGACAGCCCGTCAGAGGCCATCGCCAGGGTGTGCAGGTCGAATTGGTCGGGGTCGCGGTTGCGTTTCACCAGGTGAATCTTCCAGATCTCGGCACGTTCGGCGGCGGTGGGCAGGTCGACAAAAAAGATCTCGTCGAAGCGGCCTTTCCGCACCAGTTCGGGTGGAAGCTGGCTGACGACGTTGGCGGTGGCAATGACAAAGACCGGGGCGCGCTTTTCTTGCAGCCAGGTGATAAAGCTGCCAAAGACGCGCGCCGCCGTCCCTGCATCGCTGACGTTGCTGGATCCGATCCCGGAAAAGCCCTTTTCGATCTCGTCTACCCAGAGAACCACGGGCGCGATGCTCTCGGCCACGCGGATGGCCGTACGCAGGTTCTCTTCGCTGGAACCGACCAGCGAGGAAAAGAGCCGCCCTACGTCCAGCCGCAGCAGGGGGAGCCGCCAGGAGTTGGCGACCGACTTGGCGACGAGTGATTTGCCGCAGCCCTGCACGCCGACGAGCAGGATGCCTTTGGGTTCGGGCAGGCCAAAGGCGCGGGCTTCATCGCTAAAGGCACGCACGCGCTTGCGCAGCCACTCCTTGAGGACGTCCAGCCCGCCCACATTGGCCAGCCGTTCGTCGCTGCTGTAGAACTCCAGCAGGCCGCTCTTGCGGATGATCTGCTGCTTCTCGGCGGTCACGGCTTCAATGGCGTCACTGTCCAACCGGCCTTTGGCCTGGACGATGGCCTTGGCAATGGCATTGGCCGCTTCGCCTGCGGTGAGGCCCAGACAGGCCTGCACCAAACGCCCACGCTGGCGGCGGTCGAGTTCGATTTCAATGCCGCCATGTTTGCTGCTGGTGGCGATGATGTCATCCAGCATGGCCCTGAGTTCGGCTTCGGTGGGGAGGGCGAAGTCTACGACTGTGATCTCTTTTTCCAGTTCAGGCGGGATCTTGAGCACCGGGCCGAGCAGGATCACGGTCTTGGCCCCTGCCTCCAGGCCAAAGGCGGCCTCGCGCAGACGGCGCACGACGGTATGGTCGCGCAGGAAGGGGTGAAAATCGCGCAGCACCCACAGCCCCGGCTCGCGATCGTCCAGGATGGCGGAGAGCAGGGCGAGCGGGTCGCGCTTGGACGTGTCCACACGCTGGGGGAGGGCGGGATTGGTGATGCCCTGGGTGGCGCTCCAGACATAGAGCGGCTTGCGCTGGCTTTCGGCCAGGGCTTCGATTTCCTGTAGGGCGCGCTTTTCTTCGGGCGTCACGACCCAGAGCAGCGGATAGCGGGCGCGGATGTAGAGGTCGAGTTCTTGTCGCATAGCAGGTTCGATTGTATCACGGCAGCGGTTGACCGGCATGACCAGTTCACCCTGGTAACGATCAGCGCAGGTACTGCGAGAAGGGCCAGATCTTCCACTTTTCCAACTCGTCCCCGTTGAGGTAGACGCGTGTGGTGGACCAACCCTGCACGTAGTCCCAGATCTGCCAGAAGCGGCGCAGTTCGCGGCGCGTAAAGACCACACGATAGACCATCTTGCGGTCTTCGTCCATTAATTGGGTATAGCCGGGCAAGCGGCGGCAGCGGTTTAACACGTAGTCAAAGAAGTCGGAGCGGCTGTGGCCGAACTCTAGGATCAACTGCCAGCCTGCGTCGTCGGCGGGCGCGCCTGTGTCTTCGCCATCCAGCGCGGCGGCTGGTGGCGGGACGATGTCCGCCACAGCCAGCATATCGGCCAGCGGCCCTTCCAGGTGCGGGCGTAGGTCGGGCTGAGGCAGGGACAGGCGCAACCCGCGGTGCGCGCAGCGCCACGGGATCGGGGTGGATGCGGCATCGCCGGTCTGTGCGAGCGCAAAGGCGAGCGGTTCAGCGCCTAGGGCGGACGTGAGCGAAGCCAGGCGCAGTTTGAGTAAGTCATGTTCCGGCACGGCAGGGACCAGCCCCCAAGCGGTGAGGGCCACACCCAACTCACCCGGCGCCAACGGCGCGCCCAACCGGGCCTGCATCCCCAGCGCGATGCCCAGCAGCGTGGGCGGCAGCCACCCTTGCGCCAGCCATTCGGCCAGGTTCGTGCCGTCCTGGCCGATCCAAAAGCCGAAAAGGATGGCGCGGCCAAGCCACTCGTCCCCCTGCCAGGCAGGGGATGTCGCCAGGGTACACAACGCACGCTGGGCCTGTTGGCGGCGCGGTTCTTCCAGCAGCCGCGCTTCGAGGTTGGCAATATAGAGTTGGCGGTAGGCCGGGGCAGCAGATGTGCTGGCAGTGCGCGCCCATTCCAGAAAGTGGTGGCGTTGTCGGGGCGTCAACCCGGCGTAGGTTGTGCCTGGGCTGGGGGGCGCGTCGACGCCCGGCTCTGTCGCCAACACCGGATCGACTGCGGCCTCATCTTCAAGCGCTAGATTGGGCAGGCCGCGCAGGGTCAGCGGCAGGCGCGCCGCGGCCTCCTGGATCAACTGGGCCAGCGGCGGGTCTCGGTCTATGCGGCGCACCAACGTGGGTACAGCGGTGCTAGGCATGGATGGCATGAATCGATCGGCGTGTGCCGGTCATACCCTGCGGCACATCAGGGCTAAAGGACGCTGCGATTTAGTATCTCCTATCCTGACAATGATACAATCATGCCTGACTCTGGGCCAAGATGTGGGCCGGAAAAACCGAACGAACGTTCAAGTGAGCTTATGTGGAGAGTTGATTTACACACGCATACCGTGTTCAGCCGCGATTGTCTGACGCCGACGGCTGCGCTGATCGCACAGGCGCGCGCCGTGGGGCTGGACAAGATCGCAGTGACCGAACACAACAACCTGGCCGGGGCGCTTGCCGCCAAGGAATTGGACCCAGACCTGGTGATCGTCGGGCAGGAGATCATGACGACGCAGGGGGAGATCATCGCCTATTATGTGCAGGAGGAGGTGCCGCGCGGGCTGACGCCGGAAGCCGCCATCGCACGGTTGCGCGAGCAAGGGGCGGTGATCAGCATCCCGCATCCGCTGGACACCGTGCGCGGGTCCGCAATGCGGCTGGCGAATGTCATGGCGATCTTGCATCTGGTGGATGCGCTGGAGGTCCGCAATGCGCGCTGTGTGCGCCCGGCGGATAACGTGGCGGCAGCGGAACTGGCCGCGGCGCACGGCAAGTTGATCACCGCGGGCAGTGACGCGCATACGACCTATGAGGTCGGGCGCTGCTATGTGGACATGCCGCCCTTTGAGGACAACGCCGAAAGCTTTAAGGCATCATTGGCGCAGGCGAGTCCTTGTGGCGTGGAAAGCCCCTTTTGGCCCCACTTCTTTAGCTCCTATGCCAAGGTCCACAAACGGATTTTTGGAATGAAGAAATAGGCGCGCCTTGCCGTTGTTGCGATGAATTTGAATGGATGGCAACCATCCATCCCCAAAACCGCAAAAACTCTCTTGACGCGGTTTGCATAATCTGTTAGTCTCTGCTCTAACAACAGCCATGTTTTCAGAGGCATGTTGGCATTGTTCAAAATTTGATCAAGGGCAAATAGACAGCCTAAGTCAACATGTATTCCAATCCACCTGTACGCCAGCCCGAATAGAAGCCGTTGAGTCA
>CAZYQJ010000511.1:0-4555 GCA_964649925.1 uncultured Litorilinea sp. | reverse complement strand
CGGCGACGATGCCGATCTGCAAGGTGTGGGCGCGCCAATAGCGGCTGAAGGCCGACCGTGAGGCCCTTGGCTCGCGCCCGTCTAGAGTGGTTTGCATCCGCTCACTCCCTCAAGTCTATGTGCTGCGTCGCGGAATGCGCCGTTGAGGGCGGTCCGTGTCTATGTGATCTGGCCTGTCTTGGCGACCTTGTAGAGCCGTTCCAGCAGTTCGTCGAGCGTGACTTCGGCCTTGGTGAACTCACCGGCGACCCGTCCGCGGTCCAGCACCACGATGCGGTCGACCACTGGGTAGACGTGAAAGATGTTGTGGTCGATAAAGATGCACGACTTTCCGGCCTTCGGAATGCTCATCACGAAGTCAAGCACCTTGCGCGTCTCCGAGAGGGAGAGGGCCATGGTCGGCTCGTCAAGGATGATCAGTTCGGCCTGGAAGTAGAGGGCGCGGGTGATGGCAACTCCTTGACGCTCGCCGCCGGAGAGCGTGCGTACCGTGGTATCGGTGGTCACGGCTTTAGAGGTAAAGCCCATTTGGGTCGTCATCAGTTCTTCGGTCTCGCGGCGCATGCGCGCGACGTCGAGAAAGCCGAAGCGGTTGCTCAGTTCGCGGCCCATAAAGATGTTGCGCCACAGGCTTTGCTTGTCGGCCAGGGCCTTTTCCTGGTAGACCGTTTCGACGCCAAGGGCACGCGCCTGCGGCACAGTCAGGTTTTCGACCCGGCGGCCATGGAAGTAGATTTCGCCGCCAGGGTCGGGCCGGTGGTAGCCGGTGATGATCTTGACCAGGGTGGATTTCCCCGCGCCGTTATCACCCAGCAAGCCGACGACTTCTCCCGGCCAGACGGCAAAGTTGACATTCTCCAAGGACTTGACTTCACCAAACGACTTCGAGACATTGACCAGCCGGATCATTGGCTCTTGACCGGCGTGAGGCAGATTGGACTCGGCGGTAGTCACAGGCAGTCTCCCCAGACAATGAGGGGTTGGGATGAAAAGCGCGTGGCCTTCCATCCCAACCCACCAGTTGGACCTCCTCTGCAGACGCGGCGCTAGCGGATTTCCTGCTCGATCAGCGGGGCCAGGAATTCAATGTTGCTCTGGTCGGCAAAGCCTGCGCCGGTATCGATCATCAGGCCGGAGAAGCCATAGACCTTGCTGAGACAGATTTGCAGGATGGGCAGATAGCCTTGAAGCCAGGGCTGCTGGTCAATCACCAGGTCTGTCCAGCCGCCGCGGATCGCGGCCAGGGTTGCCGGTGAGAGGTCAAAGCCTGCGCCATAGATGTCGTCCGGGCCTTTGCCAGCCGCTTTGAGATAGGTTTCCAGCGTTGCGGTCAGCCCGCCATGGTCGGTGACCACTAGCTTGACATCCGGGTTCGAGGAGACATAGCCGGTGAATGTGGGCGTTCCGGCTGCAGGGTCGCGGTTGGTGGCCGCGTCGATTTCCAGATAATCGACGGTGACTCCCGCCTCCTCCAGGGCGTCGATCACGCCTTGGGTGCGTTCACCGCGCGATGGCTGCGAGAGCAGTCCCCAGACCATTGCCCGGTCGCCTGACTGAAGATCGAAGCGTGCGACGGCTTCCCTGCCCAGATTATAGCCTGCGGTATAGTTGACCGCGCCGACATAGCCAAAGCCCTGGCTCTGGTAATTGGCGAAGCTGGCAGGGAGTTCGGTGTTTTGGCTGGTGACGATAATGCCCTGTGCCACGGCGTCGTCAATCAGCGGCGAGAAGGCATCGTCGCCTGGGTGGCCCATGACGGCAATGCCATCCGGGCTGGTGGCGACGGCTTCCTGGAACTGCTGGATCATCTTCTGCGGGTCCCAATCAGAAAAGACGTAATTGACGGTAGGGCCGAGGTCGGCCTCGGCCTGTTTAGCGCCGTTGTAGACATTGTTGGCAAAGACGCCGCCTGCCGGGCCGCCGGGGAAGAAGGTGATATCGACGCCGCTGCACCATTTGGCATCGGCGGCAGGGACCGCACCTTCACCGGTTGGGGCCTGTACCGGCTGGACAACGCAGCCCTGCGCTAGCAGAGCAAGGACCAACAGAAGAGCGAGCGCCGCAAACCGTCGAACAGACTTGCGCATCACATGCCTCCTTACAGGGGATGGGTGGTCATACACGTTGGCTATATGGGTGCGCTAGGCAGGAGAAGGGTATCCTGCTGGCGCGGTATTGATGCGGTCAGTGGACAATGTGCGGGAGAACTGCGTCGCCGGGCAGAGGCGACCGGCAGCCGCGCAGCTTCCCAGTTCGCGGCGGCGCGTGTAAAACGTTTGCGCGCCAGGCCGAAAAAACGATACGGATAGCAAAGAGACAGGAGTTATAGGCAGTATAGGGCGCGCGGGACGGCTTGTCAAGGCGGCTGCAAATAGGCTGCAAACGCCTCGCTCGTTGGTGCTAGCGGTTTTGGGCGCGCTGTGATCAGCGTGTCGAACGTGCGAAATAGGCTGCCAGTTCAGCCGCCAACCCTTCCGGCGTGTGTTCGTCGGGAACCACATGGACATGCAGCCCCAGGGCGCGTGCCGCTGCTGCGGTCTGTGGCTCAATGCAGGCGATGCAGACATCATCCAGCATGGCCAGTGTGCCGCCGTCATACTGCAACCGTTTGGCAAAGTAGCGCACGTTGTTTTCGCTGGTAAAGGCGATAGCGTCCACTTCGCCTGACCAGAGCATGGCCGGGAGTTCGTCGCCGCCTTGCCCCATGTGCGCCCGATAGGCAGCAACGGGGGTCACCCGAATCCCCCGACTTTGCAGCAGCGCGATCCAGTCCGACCGGTAGCCTGCAGGTAGCGGTAGGAGCAGATTGCTGTCAGGGGCTGTCTGGAGCATATCGATCAGTTCGGCATGCGACGCAGCCTCTGGGATGCGGCTGATGTCGAGGTGCAGCAAGTCTTCCGCTGCCAGCCGCGTGTTTGCGCCATAGAGCGCGACCTTGACGTTTTGCAGGGCGCGCTCGGTGATCTTGAGATGCGCCAAGCGTTCGGCCAGAACGATGACGGCGCTGGCGGTGGTGAGGAGCAGCCAGTCATAACGACCCTGTGCAAGCCGTTTGAGTTCTCGGTCAAGTTCCGCCACGTTGTCCGATGGGAGAAGCTCAAGACAGGGATAATAGATGAGTTCCGCTCCCAGCGCGTTGAGCGGCTGGGCGGGTGTGTGGGCTTCTTCGGCGGCGCGGGCCAGGGCAATGCGCTGTCCCGCCAGGGTACTCTCACGCTGCGGCTGGACTTGAGTTTGCATGGTTTGGCGCTCCTTTTATGGGAACAAATGCCGGACTACTATCGGATCCCGGCAGCCAGGGAACAGGTTGTCTCCATGATCGCATAGCGCTGTTGCGGCCCGGTTTTGCCGGAATAGGTCCACGCTCAAAATGGAAGGGGCTCACCCAAACTCGACGTGCATTCGGCGTATAGACGCTGCAGGCGGCGCGTGACGGGTCCGGCGGTTCCGTCGCCGATCACGCGGCCGTCTACAGAGAGAACCGGTGTCAATTCGCCCATAGTCCCTGTGGTAAACATTTCGTCGGCACTGTAGACTTCGGCCAGGGAGATGTTGCGTTCCTGGACGGGCAGGTCGTGGTCGCGCGCCAGTTGCAGCACAAAGGCGCGCGTGATGCCGGGCAGACAGCTATCGGCATGGGGCGAGAGCAGGACACCCCGTTTGACCAGAAAAACGTTGGTGGCGTTGGTCTCGGCCACATAGCCCTGCAAGTCGAGCATCAAGGCGTCATCACAACCGGCGATGTTGGCTTCGATCTTCGCCAGGATGTTGTTGATCAGGTTATTGTGGTGGATCTTGGAGTCAATACATTGCGGGCTGTTGCGCCGCACGGTCGCCGTGATCAAGCGGATGCCGTCCCGGTTGTAGACGGGGGCTTTCCATTCGGCCAGGACGATCAGGCAAGGGCCGTACTGGTTGAGGCGGGGGTCCATGCCGGAGGTGACCTTCTTGCCGCGCGTCAGGGTCAGCCGGATGTGGACGCCATCACGCATGTGATTGGCCTTGAGGGTATCAAAGACCGCCTGTTTGATCTCGGCGCGCGAGGGCACTTGTGCAAAGGCCATGGCTTTGGCAGAATCGATCAATCGGTCGAGGTGGGCGTCCAGTTGGAAGATGCGACCGTTGTAAACGCGCAGCCCTTCCCAGACGGCGTCTCCACCTTGGACGGAACTGTCAAAAACCGAGACTTTGGCCTGGTCACGCGGGAGCAACTTGCCGCCTACATGGACTAGAATCTCGGCATTGCGCGGGTCGGGAAGTTGTTGGTCCATACGGATTTCCTGCTAGTTGTCTATCTTGTTGTCTAGGCCGCGCTGGTGCGGGCACGGATGGCGTTTTGCGAAAGCTGTTCGTAATGGGGCTGGCATTCGACCAGCAAGGGCAGCAGCCTATCAGGGACAGGGGCGTGCTTGGGTTGGTAAGGCTGAAAGCCGCTGGATTGGTGGACGGCATGATACCAGTGCTTTGCCCAGATGCCGTCTTCGGGTCGCGGCCCTGGCTGCCAGGACAGCATGGCCGGGTCAAACGGGATGCCCACCTGGTCGCATAGTTGGGA
>CAZYQJ010000510.1:0-4566 GCA_964649925.1 uncultured Litorilinea sp. | reverse complement strand
CGTTACGGCGCGTTCGATCCTTCAGATTGTCGACCCGCCAGGCCGGGTTGTGGAGGGGGAAATTCTGTTTCACAGCCGGGACCGGAGCGATGGCAGCGGTGCAACCACGCGCGTCATCGACCTGGCGGCCCTGGACCCGCGCGGCCGTGAGATTCGCGACATCCGCGGCAAAGATATCTCGATGATTTTTCAGGAGCCGATGACCTCGCTCAGCCCGATCCACACCATCGGCGACCAGATCACCGAAGCGATTATGCTGCATATGTCGCTTTCGAAGGAGCAGGCGCGCGAACGGGCTGTGGAGATGCTGCGCCGGGTGGGGATCCCGCGACCGGCTGACCGCATGGATGCCTACACATTCCAGCTTTCAGGCGGGATGCGCCAGCGCGCCATGATCGCGATGGCGCTGTCGTGCAACCCGCAACTGCTGATCGCTGACGAACCGACCACGGCCCTCGATGTGACGACCCAGGCGCAGATCCTAGACTTGATGCGCGAGTTGCAGCGCGACTTTGGCATGAGCATCATGCTGATTACGCATGACCTGGGGGTTGTCGCCGAAATGGCCGATGACGTGGTGGTGATGTATCTGGGTACGATTGCCGAACGCGGCACCGTCTATGAGATCTTCCACGACCCAAAGCACCCCTACACACAAGCGCTGCTGCGGTCGATCCCCAAACTCGGGCTGCGCGCTGCCGGTATCCGGCTGGATTCTATCCGGGGCATGGTTCCCGACCCATATAACCGGCCTGACGGCTGTCCATATCACACCCGCTGCGACCACTTTATGTCCGGCTTATGTGACCGGCGTATGCCTCCCCCCATTCAACTGGAGGGGGAGCGTGAGGTCCGCTGCTTCCTTTATGGAGGGGCCGACGACGTGGAGATTGACGCGCTCAAGATGGCAGAGGTACAGTAGATGACAGACACAGTACGCATCAACGGTCAGGATCAGGCCATCAGCGCAAACGGCGCGTCGATGCGCAGTGATGCGCTGTTGGAAGTAAAAAATCTGAAAATGCACTTTCCTGTCCGCCGCGGGTTTCTGCGGCGTGTGGTGGGCCATGTCAAGGCTGTGGACGGGGTAAACCTCTTTATCCGGCCCGGCGAAACGCTGGGGTTGGTGGGCGAGAGCGGCTGCGGCAAGACGACGACCGGGCGCTGTATCATCCGAGCCTATCAGCCCACAGCAGGGCATATCTTGTACCGGGACCCGGATGGCACGGTGACGGATCTTGCCCCAAAGGACAATAAGGAACTCAAGAAGTATCATCGTGAAATCCGCATGATCTTCCAGGACCCCTTCTCGTCGCTCAACCCGCGGATGCCTGTACTGGAGATCGTGGGCGAACCGCTCAAGGTCAACGGCATTGCCAAGGGACGCGAGATGGAAGATCGCGTGGCGAGCCTGCTGCGCCGCGTGGGGCTGCGCCCTGAATATATGCGCCGCTATCCCCATGCGTTTAGTGGCGGCGAACGCCAGCGCATCGGCATTGCGCGTGCGCTGGCGTTGGATCCGCGGCTGGTGTTATGTGATGAGGCGGTTTCGGCATTGGATGTATCGGTGCGTGCCCAGATCCTCAACTTGCTGGAGGATCTCCAGGCAGAAATGCACCTGACGTATCTGTTTATTGCCCATGATTTGAGTGTGGTTGAGTATATCTGCAACCGGGTGGCGGTGATGTACGTGGGCAAATTGGTGGAGTTGGCTGCGACCGACGAACTATTCGCCAATCCGCAACACCCGTACACCGAAGCGCTGCTCTCGGCTGTGCCGCAGCCTGACCCGGCACTGCGCGACCGCAAGCAGCGCATTGTGTTAGAAGGCGAAGTGCCTGACCCGGCCAACCCGCCGACGGGCTGTTATTTCCACCCTCGCTGTCCGTACAGTGATGGCGACCGCTGCGTTCGTGAGGAGCCTGCGCTGCGCGAGATCACGCCGGATCACTTTGCCGCCTGTCATTATTCCGAAACATTACATCTGCGCGGCGTTGTCGCGCCTGGTGTGGTGGCTTGAGATGGAGGGACATTTGAACGACCGCGCCCGCGGTCTGCGGCAGTGGCCGCTGTATCTGCTCTGTTACCTGCTTTGGCTAGGATTTGGTGTTGTCAGTGTCTGGACCGCGTTGCAGTTTCGCGAGGCATTGCTGCTGCTGCTGCCCATTGTCGGCCCGTGGGTCATGGGGGCTGTAGACAAGTTCGGCCTCTTGATCCTGGGCTTGGCGGCGATTGTGTGGATCTTCTTTGTCGAGGACCATCTGCGTTCCGGCGTCCAGAGCGGGAAGTTTCCGCGGCGGGTGTTGCGCGTTGCCCTCATTCAGGCCATTGCCCTGGGCATCGCCTATGCCCTGCAGTTAGTGATGCTGCTTATCTTGTCTCAGCGTTAGGCGCGCCGAGACCCACGCGGCGGGCTTGTTACTGCCGCTAGAAATCCGAACCGGCTGACATGTCATCTGGCTATGAGGATCGACAGTACTGGCTGTCGGTGTTGGAGCGGATTGCCCGTCCGGTGTTGGCATACGGCGCGGCGGGTGAATTGCACTGTACAATGCCTGTCGAGGCGCAGCCTGGCGCAGAAGCCGACCGTGCCCAATACACGCATCTGGAGGCAGTGGGCCGGTTGTTGTGTGGGATTGCCCCCTGGCTGGAACTGGACGGGCTGAGTGGTGCGGAGGAAGCCCTGCGCGCCGAATTCGCCGAACTGGCCCAGCGCACCATCGCGCACGGTGTAAACCCCGATTCCCCTGATTTCCTTAACTTCAGCGTAGGACGCCAGCCCATTGTCGACGCGGCGTTTCTGGCCCAGGCAATGCTGCGCGCGCCGCGTGTCCTTTGGGCGGAACTGGATCGAGACGTGCAGGCGCATGTGTGTGAGGCGCTGGCCGCCACGCGCACGCGCAAACCCGGCTTCAATAATTGGCTGCTCTTTGCCGCCACCATCGAAGCGTTCCTGTCGAAGGCGGGCGTCTTTTGGGACAGGATGCGCGTCGACTATGCGCTGCGCCAGCACATGCAATGGTATCTAGGCGATGGCGTGTATGGCGACGGCCCCGAACTGCATTGGGACTATTACAACAGCTTTGTCATCCACCCCATGCTGGTGGATGTGCTGATCGCAGTGGGAGATGCCTGCCCGGAATGGGCCGACCTGCGGGAGCCGGTGCTGGCACGGGCGCAGCGTTATGCTGCTATCCAGGAACGGCTGATCTCACCGGAGGGGACATTCCCGCCGATTGGCCGGTCGCTGGCCTACCGCTTTGGCGCACTCCACGCGCTGGCCCAGATGGCGTTGATCGATTGCCTGCCGCCGGAGATTGCCCCGGCGCAGGTGCGCAGCGCGCTGACCGCGGTCATCCGGCGCATGATCGAAGCCCCAGGAACCTTCGACGCCGATGGCTGGCTGCGGATTGGCTTTGCAGGCCATCAACCCGGCATGGGCGAGCGGTACATCTCCACGGGGAGCCTTTATCTATGCGCAGCTGGGCTGCTGCCGTTGGGTCTTCCCCCCGCGCATCCCTTCTGGCGTGATCCGCCGCAACTGTGGACGTCACAGCGTATCTGGCAGGGGGAGGATGCACCTTGTGACCATCATCTGGTGTACTGATCAGCCTGCTCATATGTGTCATTTGACTTCTGCATTCATCTCCATTCCAACGTAAGGAGCAACGCCATGCTTGTTCCCCGTTTTTCAGAGCAGTTGTCCAGCCACCTGCAATCACAGGATCAGTTCCATCCGCTGCCCGACATTGGCGAGCGTGCTGCCTGGGAGGGGCTGCCTGCCACGGTGCGGCAGGCGCACATGGGCCGCGCCGAGGAATTACTCGGCTATGCGTGGCCTGAACTGCCCGCTACGCTCTTTTTGGAATACGCGCGCATTGGCAACCGCAGCAACTATGAGGCGCGCCACTTCGCCCGGCGCAACACGCTGGCGACGTTGGTCCTGGCTGAATGTATGGAGGCGCAGGGCCGTTTTCTAGACGACATCGTCAACGGCATTTGGGCGATCTGTGAGGAGTCATCCTGGTGTATCCCGGCGCACAGCCGCCGCCAGAAGGCGGGTAACACGCTGCCTGATACGACCGAACCGATTGTCGATTTGTTTGCAGCAGAGACGAGCGCGCTGCTGGCCTGGTTGGTCTATTTGCTGGGCGACCGGCTGGATACGGTGTCGCCGATGGTGCTGCCGCGTATCGAGCGTGAGATCCGCAGCCGAATCTTGGAACCGGCGTTGGCGCGGGATGACTTCCAGTGGATGGGGTTTATCGATGAAGGGCGGCGCGTCAACAACTGGAACCCGTGGATCTGTTCCAACTGGCTGGCATCGGTGCTGATCATGGAGCAGGACGAGGCGCAGCGGGTGGCTGCGGTGACGAAGATCATGCGGACGCTGGACAACTTTATTGACCCGTATCCGCGCGATGGCGGCTGTGATGAAGGCCCCAACTACTGGGGCCGCGCCGGGGCGTCTCTCTTCGATAACCTGGAATTGCTCTACGCGGCGACCGATGGCTGGATCGACGTCTATTATGAACTGATGGTGCGCGAGATCGGGCGTTTTATATA
>CAZYQJ010000509.1:0-4575 GCA_964649925.1 uncultured Litorilinea sp. | reverse complement strand
GAGTCTTAATCCCCTGTCGAGGATCATGGTCTTTCTGACGCGTTGGATGCGAAGACTATCGCCAAGATCCGTTGGCAGGAGTCTTAATCCCCTGTCGAGGATCATGGTCTTTCTGACCCCTGGCACAGCATCAGGGCGGACACCCTACGCTGTGGCACATGGTTGCCTCCATTCAGGTTCAACAGCCACATGAGCCTCACACATTGGGGCTGATCTAGTACCATCCGTCCCACCGCAGCCCCCGGTGCGAACACCCCCTCCACCCATGCCCTGTTTTGTGCCTCATGAGAAGGGGTCTTCGCACATCCCTGGCTTGTTCAGCGCATCACCCGCACCTGCCCCATGCCGGTCGTGGTCTGGCTGCCCACGCCGCTGTAGACGGCAAAGGCCGCCAGCAGATGGAGCACGCCCAGCCAGTAGCGGTCGCCGCTCAGGGCGCGGTAGGTGGCGCGGCCCAGCCCGCCGATGCGCAAGCCTTCCCCCTTGTGCCCCACCGCCGCGCTGCGCAGCCGGTAGCGGCTGAGCGCCACCATGTCCGCCCCAAAGCGGCGCACGTCAGGGCTGAGCGCCACCGGGCTGAAGGCGTTCCAGCGCTCGACCAGGCTGCCGAAGACCAAGTTGGGCAGCGGCACCGGCACATGCACGCCGCCCGACTTGAAGGTCGTGGGCGAGGCGAACGCCAGCGTCACGCTGCGCCCCATCTCCCCACCCTGCGCCAGATGCTGCGCCGCCAGCGCCGCATACCCCGCGCGGCCCGTCCAGCCATCGCGGCTGGCATCACAGACCACCTCCACCACCTGCAGCGGCGCACCGTCCAGTTCGATGGCGGGCGGCGGGTCGTCGATGAAGGCGGCGGTGAGCGCTGCAGCCACCTCACCGGTCAGCCCGGTGAAGCGCACGGCATAGGCGTGGTCGGGCGTCAGCGCGCCATTGGGCGGTGCGCCGATCAGCCCCGAACAGGTCAGCGGTTTGGGGCCGTCGCCGTCGTGGATGGCGTGCGCCACGTCCGCATCGACCGCGGCCAGGCGCGCCAGCGCCGCGGCATAGACGGCGCGGCCCTGATGGGGCGGCACCTGGCATGGGGTGGGGGTCTTGAGCAGCAGTTTGAGGGCAATCAGCATCAGCGTCGTGTGCGCGCCTCCTCACGCATCTGTTGCAGGTCGAGGATCTCGGCTACTTCATACAGGCGCGGCAGGCGACCGGCGACGGGCCGCGTGCGCACCACAGGCGGAAAGTAGCCCATGCGCCCGTGCAGTTCAGCCAGCAGTGCGGCGGCGATGAAGTTGAGCGAGGGCAGCACGACCAGGATGGGCTGCGTCTGCCACTCGGTTGGCGACAGCGCCACCCCCTCCACCAGGGCGCGCACCTGGGGGCCAAAGGGCTGCTGTTCGTCAAACTGCACCGGCACGTAGACCAGCCGCGCCAGCGTCGCGCCCGTCAGCGTTTCGATGCGCCCCACCTGCTCAGGCGTCAGCGGGTGCGAGAAGTTGAGCAGGATCATGGCGCATCTCCTGAGTCGGGAAGGGGCAGTTCGAACAGCCGGCGGCAATGCTTTTCGACCCCTCCCGCCAAGGTTGCGGCTTTACTAGGATTAGGCCGTTTTCCGGCGTGCATGATGTCGTTGCGCAGATCGCCCAGCGTGTTATACAGGTCAAGAGCGGTGGCCGCCTGGGGGATCTTCCGCAGCTTTTTCCCGGTACTAAACACATGGTCGCCAAAAGCGCCGCTTTGGGCCTGGCGCTCTTTGTTGGCCGTCGTAATCACCCGCTCCACTTCCTCGCGCGTGGCTTTGCACAGCGGATCGCCGAAACCGGCGTGAAGCAGCATCCACGTCACCAGCCATTCACGGCCCAGCCCAACGGCCTGCACAAACTGGCTCCGGTCCAGGTGCCACTGAATCATCTCGCGTTCAATGCGCAGCGCCTCAACCGGCCTCACTTGTTGGGCATTGGCAGCCAAGGCCAAGGGCGCATACTCGGCCTTGACCCGGTCGGCAACCAACCCAAAGGGCAAGGTGCCCAGCAGCGTCACCTGGCGCAACGCGTCGATCTTACCTGGCAATAAAGCAATGGCATCCATCGTCTCGGCAGGGCGCAGCAACTGCAGCGCCTGCGACACATGCGTGAGTTCACTGGCTGCGTCCTTGAGCAGTTTTTTTGTCTGCCGGGCTGCGAGATCATGACTCAAGACTTGCCTATCGGGGATCAAGCTATTCAGCCGCGCCGCCAAATCCTGCGCGTCGCCCTGGCGCACAAAGCGGTCGGCGGCCACGGTCCAGTCAAGCAGGTCGACGAAGCGGGTCAGATCCACGACCGGCGCACGGTTGGGCGTGACGCTCCTATCGCGCGCTTCAAAGTTACCATAATAGACAGCGGCCAGCTTGATAGCGCGCACCACGCGCAGATAGGCGGCGGCCAGGAACGACAAGAAGGGCAACGAACGGAATCCATGCGTGATGTCAAAGATGACGGTGTCGCCTGGCTCCACCTGGGCTACCACCGCTTCGAAGATGCCCCACATCTCCGTCTCATTGCGCCCATCAGGAATATCCACGGGCAGCAGCGAGGCGACATAGTCTTCAGCCTCGGCGGTAAAGGCAGCAAGGTGCTTGGCGCGGGCCTCGTCCGTCACAAAGACGCGCATCTCGCTATTAGGGTGGAAACGCGCCAGCGCCACGCCACAATAGGGAGCGGTGTGGCTGCGCCCGTCATCCAGCACATAGGTAGTCTCATAGGCTTTGCCCGCGCCTAGAAACGTGAGCAATTTCATGGTGTGCGCTCCTTCATCTCGACCAGACACCAGCCCAGCGGCGGCGCGGGCTGCTCGTGGATGCGGCCCTCGCGGCTGCGCGCAAAGGCCACGGCCACGCGGCGGCTCTTGGGGAAGGGGTCGCCCGGCTCACGCCGCCCGCGCGCCAGGCGGTAATCGCGCACGATGCGCTCCATGAAGTCGCCGTCGGCCTGCAGGTGCGAGCCTAAGGTCTTGCTCTCCCAGCCCGCGCCCCAGCCCAACTGCAGCAGAAAGCGGTTGGCTCCCAGCCGCGCCTTGGCGAGTTGCTGGTAGAACTGGGCGATGTTTACCATCCGCTTCTGCTCAAACCAGGCTATCTCGCGCGCCAGCCGCTGGCGCGTATAGCCCTGGACCAGCCGCGGCAGCGCCGCCAGCCACTGCGCACCCTCTGCGGGCAATTCAGCGCGCTGCGCCCACGCCGCAAAGAGCGCCCGGTCTACCTTTACGCTGAGACGAAAGGTCATATCAGGGCGCACCGCTTCCACCTCCACCGGCGCACCCGCTTGGTCGCCGCGGCCATGCACACGCACGTTGGCGATCATCAGCGCCGCGGCGTCAAGCGGCTGGCTGTCGCTCACCTGCAAGGCGCGCAGCAGGTCGTGGTTGGGGCTGCGCCCAAAGATCGCCTTCTCATAGCTGGACGCGGCCCACTCGCGCCGCCGCTGCAACTGGCGGGCGTCGGGCTGCAGCTTGCGCTCGCGCCAGATCGACCAGGCCAGCACCGTGCGCAGCGCGCCCTTGAGGCTGCTGCCCGGCAGATAGGGCCGGTCATAGGCGTCCTTGACCTGCTCGCGCACCTGCGCGCCCTCGGCGCTGGAGCGCGGCGTGCCCTGGATCACGTAGCGAAAGAGCGGGCTGCCCTCACGAAAGTCGGAGGGCTGCAGCAACTGTGCTGGCGCGCACGCCGCCAGCCGTTCGGCCAGGGCTACAGCATCGTCGCTGCCAGCGTCCACCTCCTGGGCGTCGAGCAAGGCCAACTCGTCGATGCGCCAGGTGCGCCTGTCGTGGATGGCGTAGTCGTACTCGTGCAGCAACTCTACGCCTGAACCGATGTGCAGCGGGGTCAGCGTCGAGATGGTCACATCATACAGCGTGTACTCAGCCATTGTGTCCCTCCTGCCAGCCCACGCCCAAGGCCAGCCCGTAACGGTAGACCGGATGCGGAAAGGGCGTCTCGGCTTGGACATAGCGCGGGCGCACGTCGACCACATCCCCGGCCACCGCATCGGGCAGCGGCACCAGGCTGCCCTCTCCGACCAGAGTCAAGCGCCGCCGCCGCACAGCCGGATAGTCATACGAGCGCAGCCAGCCGCCCACCTTGACCAGGTGATAGGCCGCCTGGGAATGGCGCAAGCCCGCCAGTTGGCGTTGGGTGGCGGGATGGTAACGGCTGAGCAGCAGCGCAGCCCCATCCGCCACCGGGTCGGGCAGCGGCACCTCGGTTGCCTCGCCCAGCCGGAAAGCCCCATAGCCTGCCGTGCGCTCGCCGCCCAGCCCGTCGTCGGCCAGCACGGCCAGGGCTTGCGTCAGGGCGTCGCCGTAGGTGAGTGGGCTGCCCGCTATCCGCCGTGCGCGGTCGCGCCACTGCACGCCAAACCACAGCCCGCAGCCCGGCGCAAAGGTCGTGCGCCCCGCATAATAGATGGTCGAGGCATGGCGCAGCCGGTCGATGGTTACACGCGGCACGCGTGTCGTCGTCGCCACAGGCAGTGTGGGCAGGGCATGGCGCTGGCCTTCTTTGCGCTGCATGGGGTTGGGTAACTGCGCCACCTCATCCACGGTCAG
>CAZYQJ010000508.1:0-4577 GCA_964649925.1 uncultured Litorilinea sp. | reverse complement strand
CAACGCCACCTGATGGATGCCTGGCTGGATCAACACGCCACCCTGGTAGAGCAGGCCGACTTCCACGGTGTCCAGGTACGGCGCTACCAACTTGCGCCCTAGCCGTGATAGCGTAAGGAGTGGACTGGTAGGTTTAGCGCCGATTGCCAGTCACACGCACAAACTTCATGTAAACCCCCCGATTCTTGACAAAGCCCCCCAGCATCTCCTATACTCGTTGGGCGCGTTGCCGGTCGGCTCAGACCTGGATCGTGCAATTCCATCAGGTCGTATTCACCAGAGAGGAACAAAATGCATCCGTCGAACCGTAGGGTTTCTATGCCCTATCCACCTGATCGCACCGTTGCGTCATCCTCCGCCCCTGTTTTCGCCCTCTGTGGTTGCACCTGTTGTTTCCCCTGTTGTCCCTGCTTGTGTAGCTAAGCCGACTTCGGCTCACCCTGCTTCTTTTTCGTCTTTCCCATTCAGGTTTGAACCGAAGTTCGGCACTGCTGATTTCGCAGCGCGTGGCCCACACGCACCGCTGCGGAGCCTGCTGCTATTGTCTGTCGCTGGTCTGCCCGTGGCGCAGTATAGTGCGTTGCGTGGTTCGTCCTTAGTGAACTAGTTCGCATAAATAAATCGACGACAACCAAGGAGAAATCTCAATGAGCGATTCATATGCAAACCCCGACGTGTTGGTCAGTACCGACTGGGTTGCCGAGCATCTCAACGACCCGAATGTCCGCCTGGTAGAAAGCAACGAAGATGTGTTGCTCTACGATACAGGCCATATTCCCGGCGCTGTCAACATCGACTGGCACGCCGACCTGAACGACCCGGTGGTGCGCGACTATGTCAGCGCCGAGCAGTTTGCCGAGTTGATGAGCCGCAACGGCATCTCACCGGAGACCACCGTGGTCTTTTACGGCGACAAGAACAACTGGTGGGCGACCTATGCCTTCTGGGTCTTCCAACTCTTTGGGCACACCAACGCCAAGGTCATGGATGGAGGACGGCAGAAGTGGATTGCCGAAGGCCGCGAGTTGACCAAAGATCGCCCCAGCTACCCGCGCACGAATTACCCTGTGCCCACGCGTGACGACAGCAAGATCCGCGCCTTCCGTGAGCAGGTCTTGGATCATCAAGCCGCTGGTAAACCGCTGGTGGATGTGCGCAGCCCCGGCGAGTATCGCGGCGAACTGCTGCACATGGCGGACTATCCCCAGGAAGGGGCGCTGCGCGGCGGTCATATCCCCGGCGCGCGTAACGTGCCCTGGGCGCGCGCGGCCAACCCGGACGGGACTTTCAAGAGCGCCGAGGAACTGCGGGCTATTTATGAGGAAGAGCAGGGGATCAAGCCGTCCGACGATGTAATTGCCTACTGCCGCATCGGCGAGCGCAGCAGCCATACCTGGTTTGTCCTGACCCATCTGTTGGGCTATCCGAACGTGCGGAACTATGACGGGTCATGGACAGAATGGGGCAATGCCGTACGGCTTCCGATTGAGAAGTAGGCGCGGGGAAGCTCATCGTGCAAAAGAACGGGGCCGGTCAGACAGCTTCTGGCCAGCCCCGTTTTGACTAGGAACGGGAAACGTCTCACCCACTGCCGTTGCCTGCCACCACCGATGTGCGCTCGGTGAGCGCCACGATGGGCAGCGGTTCGCTGGTTCCCTCCCATTCATGGCCGCGACGAATCCATTCACGCTGGATCGCCAGCGCATCACTTTTGGTCGTGCAGAGCGCGATCAGGGCGCAGCCAACAAAAACAAACCACTTATCGTTGTGTGCTAAGATATAAGGACGTGCCATCATTGGTTTGTATACCTATCTACTAGTCGCTGCTAAACGCCGTGCGCTGCAGCGTATCCATTTCCGTTTTTCGTTGTCCCGCCCATCACTGCAGACTGTTTGCGGTGTACAGCCGCAGCAATTCGCTCATCGTACAAACGCGCTACCACCGGCCATGCATAGTGTTTGGCAATATGTCGGCGCAATGAAGGCGGCGCGGGACGCGGTTGTGTCAACCGCCAGATCGTCTTTTGCGCCAGGTCTTCTGTGTCCGTGTAGAGACAAGCCGGATGCAGATCGGTTGGGATCAACTCCGGATAGCTCAACCGGTTGGGCAAGAGTGGAAAGGCCCCGGCGCAGATTGCCTCCAATACACTGATGCCAAAAAACTCATGGTCTGCCGTGCTGATCACCAGGTCGGCCTGGGCCAACAGGGCTGCATAGGCCGCCCGCGAGGGCAAGAACCCCCAGTGGACGATCTGCGCCGCTAGCTCACGGCGCGCTGTCTCGAATTCGGACGGCACGTTCCGGAAGTTCTCACCTGCCACGGCAAGCCGGAACGGGACACGTTCTGCCTGAAGCCGGTAGAGCAGTTCGAAAAACAGATCAGGGCGTTTATCATATTCCCACCGCTGATTCCAGATGATCAGCGGCGGCTGCGAGCCTCGTTGCTCGCCCGGACGTTCTACAGCGAAGTCCGTGGTATGAATGCCTACTGGCAGCACGCCGCTGCGTCTACGAACCTGCGTCACCAATTCCAGGTGGTTATAATCTGGATAGTGCTTAAGCAACCTGGGTAATTCCCCGAACCAACTGTCCAGGTGATACCGGCTGTTAAACCACACTTCATCCGCCGCAATCTGACTCAGCCAGTTGATCATGGCATATGTCAGGTCCGGCCTCTCACCAGGCCGCCAGGGATAGGTCAACTGGTTTTCGTGCATATAGCAGAAAACCGGGACCGATCCAGGCAGCGCACCGCGCAAGAACCCCAGCCAGGCAGACAGATGAACCATGTCCGTCGCCAGCACAGCATCGGGCGGGCCGTCTTCATCTAGCCTCTGTCGTGCCTGCGCGGCAAGCTCTATCGCGCCCCCCTGCATACGCCATTTCCAGAAACGTCCAGCCATCCGCAGATGGGTGATCTGGTGACGGCTGTGCGTCTGATACCCCTGCGCCCAGACGGCATGGCTCCCCGTGTCATAGGGGGATAGTAGCCAAAGCTGAAGCGGCCTCGTCATTGCATCGCCGGATAGCGTTTGCATCCATCATGGATACGGGCAGAAATGGCGCAAAACAAATTCTATTGTACCCTGGTTCGGCGTGTTTGTCATGCTTAGGGGGAGGCACGCTTGTCTATAGATCATACGTAGCATCCCGCCAAAAGGGTATGGCCTCTCATCCAAAAAGATGAACAAAGATCGCGTCTATTAGCGCCACTACCGAGCGTTCGCCCCTACTACTGCACCGGCTGCCATCCAAAGAAACGGATTCATCCTGTCCATTCCTGGTTCCGGCTGCCTGGATCGATGCCCGGACGAGCCTATGCGCGATCCAGCATCAGGCGATAGTGCATCATGGCGCGGCCATAGAGGGTGAAGCGCCGGTGCGGCAGGAATCCGTGACGCTCATAGAAGCGCTGCGCGCTCAGGTTGGCGGCATCCACGGTCACATCCAACCGCACAATCTCGCGGGTACGGCATGCATCCAGCAGCGCGGCAATCAAGGCCGCGCCGATCCCCTGGCTGCGCCACGCCGGGTCCACCATGATGGCAAGCAACTCCGCCGAGGCCGCGCTGTCCTGATCCTGCACCCGCAGCGGATAAGTGGCGGTCTGCACGCAGCGCGCGATCAACCCTGGCCGCCGCAGCAACTGTGCCGCCAGCGGGGGGATCAGCCGCGGCCCAACCTGTACAAAGAGGCTGCCCACGCTTGTGGTGGCGGCGACAAAGCCCAGCGGCGCATCCACAGGCCGCGCGCCATCCGTCAGCGCAGCAAAGCCAAACCCGGCAGCGCTAGCGGGCAGGGCACGGTAGAGCGCGGTCAGCACGCCCGGCCCCAGACTGGTCAAAAACGTACCCGGCTGCCCCAGGATATGCAGCCGGGCCGCGGTCGCCGCATGGTGCGCGGCCAGTGGGATGATCTGCATAGTTGGGGAGTGGAGAGATAGGGAGGTAGGGGGCAGAGCGTGGCTAGTCTGTTTCTGCCCCTACCTCCCTACTGCCCACCTGCCCGCTGCCTTCTCCTAATCTCGCTTAAGGTCACTGTAATCCGGCGATTCGTAGTCGCTGACGCCGCGGCCTTCCACCTTCAACATGCCCGCTACCTTGAGCGGCAGCCCAAAGAGACGGATAAAGCCGTTGGCATCGGCCTGGTTATAGACATCGTCGGCGTCAAAGGTCACATAGTCTTCACGGTAGAGGCTGTTGGGGCTTTTGCGACCAGCCAGGATCACGTTGCCCTTGTAGAGCTTGAGCCGCACATACCCCGTCAAGTTCTGTTCGGTGGCCTGGACAAAGGTATCGAGCGCCTGGCGCAGCGGGGTGAACCACTGCCCATTATAGACAAGCTCTGCATAGCGCAGCCCCACCTGCTGTTTGAAGTGCAGCGTTTCGCGGTCCAGGCAAAGCTGTTCCAGTGCGGCATGGGCTTTATAGAGGATGGTCCCGCCAGGGGTCTCATAGACGCCGCGGCTCTTCATGCCGACCAGCCGGTTTTCGACGATATCGACGCGGCCAATGCCATGCTTGACGCCCAGGGCGTTGAGTTCGTCCATCAACCCCACTGGCCCGCGTGCCACACCA
>CAZYQJ010000507.1:0-4578 GCA_964649925.1 uncultured Litorilinea sp. | reverse complement strand
GGACGCTGCCCTATCACATGGCTGCCCACTGCGACCATGCCCAGAGCGTAGCCGAATTCCTGGCCGATCACCCGCGCGTAGCCGTGACCCATTACCCCGGGCTGCCCGCCCATCCAGGCCATGCGCTGGCGGCGCGCCAGATGCAAGGCTTTGGTGGCATGCTCTCGATCCAGGTCGTAGGCGGCGCGCAAGAGGCGATGGCCGTGGCCGCACGCGTGCAACTCTTTACGCGCGCCACCAGCCTGGGCGGGGTGGAAAGCCTGATCGAGCATCGCGCTTCGGTGGAGGGGCCGGACAGCCCCACGCCCCCCAACCTGCTGCGCATCTCCGTCGGGCTGGAGCATCCTGACGACTTGATCGCTGACCTTGACCAGGCGTTGGCCTAACGAGTAGAGCAGGCCTATGAACAAAATGCTGATTGACCCGCCGGAACAAACCACCACGCAACGGCTGACCCTGCGCGCCTACCGCCCTGGCGACGGCGCAGCCTACTTCGACGTCTGCCAGCGCAACAAGCGCCACCTGTGGCCCTTTGAGGCAGGCAACCCGGCGCATCAGGTCGAAACGCCAGACGATGCCGAAACCCTGGTGCGTCGCTTTATCGCCAGTTGGGCGGCGCGCGAAGCGTTCTTCCTGAGCGCGTGGCAGCGCGATTCGGGCGCGTTCGCCTGCCAGGTCTACATTGGCCCAGTCAGTTGGACGCTGCCCGAATTCGAGATCGGCTACTTTGTCGATACGCGCTACGAGGGGCAAGGCTTTGTCACTGAGAGCGTACAGGCCGCGATCCGCCTCTGTTTTGAAGACCTGCACGCCTACCGCCTGCGCTTGGGCTGTAATGAGATCAACACGCGCAGTTGGCGTGTGGCGGAACGCTGCGGTTTTGTGCGCGAAGGGCATATCCGCCAGGTTCACCCCGATATTCTGCGCCCGGATGGCACGTACAGCGGCGATTATCTCTATGGGCTGTTGCGTTCAGAATGGAGTTGATTGACGCCCTGCGCTTGACACCCTCCCCCAGTGCGCCCGCTGTGGTGGCGTTGGTGGGCGGCGGCGGCAAGAGCAGCACCGCATTCCGGCTGGCCGCGGAGGCCGCGCAGCGCGGCGTGCGCGCGGTCGTCACGACGACCACCCGGCTGGGCGCAAATGAATTGGACGCCGCGCCTGCGGTCGTCGAAGTGAGCGGCGCATCCCTCCCGCTTGACGACCTGGCGCGCGCACTGGATCAGGCGGGCTGGTGTTTGCTGGTGGATGCCGCACCTGGCGAAAAGCGGATCGGCGTCTCCCCGTCGATGGTCGACGCGTTGGCCGCGGCGGCCCCGCGCCTGGGCCTGGGGCTGATCTGCGTCGAAGCGGACGGCAGCCGCCAACTGCCCGCCAAAGCCCCGGCAGCGCATGAACCCGTCATCCCTACCTGCGCGACGCTGGTTGTGGCGGTTGCGGGGGTGGATGCCATTGGCCGTCCGCTGACGCCCGATCAGGTACACCGGCCTGAACGCATCCGCGCCTTGTTGGGGCTTGTGCCTGACGATGACGCCCGGCTGACGCCTGCCCACCTGGCGCGGCTGCTGCTGCACCCCCAGGGTGGCGACCAGGGACGTCCTCCCCAGGTGCGGCGGGCGATCCTGATCAACAAGGTAGAACGCGCTGACCAGTTGGCGGTGGCGCGGTGGGTGGCGGTGCGCTGTGTGGATGCAGGCGTGAGCACGCTGATCGGTGCTGTAGGTCAGGCCGGGGCCGAGCCGGTGCGCGAGCGCTGGGGGCCGGTGGGGGTCGTGATCTTGGCCGCGGGCCAGGCGCGGCGCATGGGCCAGCCCAAACAGGTGATGCTGGTGGAGGGCGCGCCGATGGTGCGGCATGCACTGGCGACGACGCTGGCCGCCAACTGCCAGCAGGTGGTGTTGGTGACCGGCGCACACGCGGCATTGGTCGAAGCCGAGGTTGCGCCGCTGGCTGCAAATCACCCCCAGATGACTGTCGTCCACAACCCCAATTGGGAGAGCGGGCAGGCCAGCAGTATGCACACAGGGCTGGCCGCGCTGCACCCCACCGTGGAGGCCGCGATCTTCCTGCCGGTGGACCAGCCGTTTGTACCGCCTACACTGCTGCGGCGGCTGATCCAGTGCTGGCGGACGGGCGCGACGCTGGCCGCGCCGCAGGTCGAGGGGGAGATGCGCGGCGCGCCTGCCCTCTTTGACCGTGCGCTGTGGCCAGAACTGCTGGCGGTACGCGGCGATCAGGGGGGTCGCGGCATCCTGCGCAAATATGCCGCGACAGTGCAGACCGTTCCGGCACAGGCCGCGTGGCTGCGCGATTTTGACACGCAGGGGGACCTGGAGGGCGAAAAGTAGTGCAATAGCAGCCGATACCAGGCTCTACTGCCTATTCCCCACTTTCGACTCCTTCTTTGGCCGCTGCCAATAGCTGCTCGCTCTGCGGGCCGTGGGCGGTCAAGTGGGCGCGGCGGGCATCGGGGGCAGTGTCGGGCGTGAGAACAATCGTCAGCCGGTCGGCGGGCAGACGCGCGGCGATGCGGTCGGCCCATTCGACGACGACCACCGCGCCGCGGCTTTCCCCATCGGGCAGGGCCGCGCTTGCCAGGATTTCATCCAGCCCAAAGGTATCGGCCTCCATCTCCGTCGCCGCGGGCGTATCACCCAGCCGGTAGGTGTCGATGTGGACCAGGCGCAGCCCGCGCTGGCCCAGATAATCTGCGACCAGGATAAACGTAGGGCTGGTGACGCGGGCGGTGATGCCCAGCCCAGCGGCGATGCCTTGCGTGAGCGTAGTCTTGCCAGCCCCCAGGTCACCGCACAGCGCGATGACCTGACCCGGCTGTGCAGCCTCGCCCAGACGGCGGCCCAGGGCAAAGGTTGCAGCGGCGCTCTCCAAGTGGACCAGGCGTTGACGGGCGCGGGTCATAGGGCCGTCAGGCGGTGACAAGCGCCAGCATGTCGGCGATGCGGGCGCTGAACTCATCGGTCAGGGCTTGGGCGCGCTCGTCGCTGCAGCCCTCGGCGATGATGGTGAAGTGCGGTAGCTCGGGGTCGGGCGCAATGTGTACCCACTCATGCTCGCCAAGCACAAGCTTGATGCCTTCCGCATGCTCGGCAGCGCGCACCCCGTACTGCTCATTCAAGCGGCGCATGATCGTTCCCTTGGCCTCGGTGGGACACGCTGCGCGTTGTTTGGCGATGTGAAAGGCGGGCAGGTAGTTGACCACATCGCTGATCCGCATGCGGTATTTGGCCAGGTGTTCCAGCAGTTTGGCCGCGGCCATCATCCCGTCCACCACAGGTTGAAATTCAGGCCAGATAAAGTTGCCGGTTCCATCGGCGGCAAAGAGGACGCCAGGGGCCGTAGCGGCTTGCATCAAGCTCTGCAAGCTCTCGCTCACCCGCACGACCTTGCCCCGACGCCACTCGGCGATGGTATCAAAACTGCTGGGCATGGTGGTGGGGATCACGACCGTAGCGCCGGGCCGCACCTGAAGCGCCAGTTCCAACATCAACGCCGCCGTGGTGATGTCGTCCAGCACACGCCCGGTCTCATCCACCACAAAGATCTTCTCGCCGCCGACATCCAGTTGAATGCCCAGGTCGGCATCCAGCGCACCGACGATCTTCGCCATGCGCGCCAGGTTGTTTTCAAACTCATACTGTAGCATGGCGAGTTTGGTCTCTTCCATGCGTGCGTTGAGCGGGACAACCTCTACGCCGAGTTTATTGAGGATTTGCGCAAAGGTATCCGCAGCCAGCCCGTGCGAATAGTCGATGACCAGGCGCAGCCGCGCCTCGCGCACGGCGTCCACGTCGATCTGCGCCAGAAAATCCTCAATGTACATCTCCACCGTGCGCATGGCGTACTCGATCACGCCGATTTCGTCCAGATAGGCGCGGCGAAAATCCTCGCGAAAGAAGGTGCGTTCGATGGCGCGCTCGATGCTCTTGCTCTGGTTCATCCCCTGGGCGTTCATCATGCGGATATCGACCACGCGCTGGTCGAACGGGCTGAGGCGAACATGGATGCCTGCCGACGTATTGGCCTGCTTGCGAATAAAATAGCGCACCACAGGGATCGCCACCGTGCCGGTATCCCAGACATTGATCCCTGTGCCGGGGAGACCGCTGATTAGGGCGCGTTTGAGCATACGAGAGGATCGGTGGATATCGCGGTTGATGGCGACGTAACTGCCTTTGGGCAGGGTCGCGCCCAGGGCAGCCCCCAACTTGGCCGCAAACTCCGGGGTCAGATCGACGTTGACCACGCCGGTGACGCCATGACGCCCGAACAGGGCGCGGCGGCCCTGATTCCCCCAGATAATGCTGTCCTTGATGATCGCGCCCGGCTCAATCTCCTTTCGCGGCCAGAGTTTGACATCGGCATGGATAATGCAGCCTTCGCCCAACACACAGTGATCGCTGATGACCGCGCCCTCAAAGACCATCGCTCTGGATTTGATGCTGCATTGGCGTGTGATCAGCGCGCCGCGCAGTTCGCAGTTTTCGCCCACATAGTTGTTGCGCCAGAGGATGCTGCGCTCGATGCGCGAATAGTTGTCGACGATGGTGTAATCGCGGA
>CAZYQJ010000506.1:1723-4586 GCA_964649925.1 uncultured Litorilinea sp. | reverse complement strand
ATCCGCCCGGCGTCAACTCGCTGGCCGGGTGCGTCAACGATATCCGCCGGGTGGAACAACTCCTGCAGGAGCGTGTGACCGGCGCGGGCGATGTCTTTAAGCCGCTGGTGTTGACCGATGCGGGGGCGACGCGTCAAGGCGTGATTGATGCCTTCCGCACCCATCTGGCCCAGGCCGGAGGAGAGGACGTTGCCCTCTTCTACTACAGCGGTCACGGGTCGCAGCAACAGTCACCGCCGGAGTTCTGGCATCTGGAGCCGGATCACCTGGATGAGACGCTGGTCTGCTACGACAGCCGTACCAGCGCGTGGGATCTGGCGGACAAGGAACTCGCGCAGTTGATCGCCGAGGTGGCGCAGAACGGGCCGCACCTGGTGGTGATCCTGGACTGCTGCCATTCGGGTTCGGGCACGCGTGACCTGGGCGAGACTGAGGAAGGCGTGCGCGTGCGGCGTCTGCCTACGGATAACCGCGTGCGCCCGTTCGAAACCTTTGTTGTGGGGGTGGATCAGGCGGGCGCATTCCAGCCTATATCACGCGGGGGCGGGCAGGCGGGTTGGTACTCGCTGCCAGCAGGGCGGCATGTCGTCCTGTCGGCGTGCCGCGCCGAGGAAGAGGCCAAAGAACTGCGGCTGGGCGGCGAACAGCGCGGCGCGTTTTCGTATTACCTGCTCGATACACTGCAGCGTGCGGGGGCGGCACTCGCCTACCGCGACCTGTTCAAGCAGGTAGATGCCCAGGTGCGGCTGACGGTTTCGGCCCAGGCTCCACAGATGGAGGCCACCGAACTGGATGAACTTGACCAGCCGTTTCTGGGGGGGGCTGTCCAGCCTCACCCACCTTACTTTACGGTGAGCTATGACCGGAACCGGCAGTGGGTCGTGGATGGCGGGACACTGCACGGCATCCCTGCGCCGAGCGACGACGAGACCTCGCACTTTGCCCTCTTTCCGCTGGATGCCGCCGCGGATCAGCTTCGGGATCTGTCGGCTGCAGTTGGCACGGCAAAGATCACTGCGGTCTTTCCAGGTCAGAGCGCGGTCGAGGTGGAACTGGCAGACGGTGCAGCCCCAGATACAGGCACAACCTACAAGGCAGTCGTGACCGCGCTGCCGCTGCCCCCATTGGTCGTCGCGCTGGAAGGCGACGAGGCCGCGATTGACCTGTTGCGTCAGGCGATGGCCAACGCTCAACCTATGGGGAGTAGCGCGCGTATGGTGCGCGAAGGCGGGCGCGATGAGGCTGAGTTGACCGTGGAGGCTGTGGAGGATCACTACCGGATCCGGCGCAAGGGCGATCCCTATGCGCTCATCGTAGATACGGTTGGCTTTACAGAGGCCGGGGCCGCGCTGGTGGTACAGCGGTTGGAGCATATCGCCCGCTGGCTGTTGATCGGACGGCTCGCCAACCCGGCCAGTGCGCTGGCGCAAGATGGCGTCGCGATGGAGATCTTCGTGCGCGATGCCCAGGGCGACTTTGTGCCCGCGCCTCCCGGATCGCATATCCGCCTGGAATACCGCTATGAAAACGGCCAGTGGCGTCAGCCGGAGTTCAAGATCAAACTCGCCAATCGATCCAACCGGCGGCTGTACTACATGCTCTTCGACCTGCCCGAAACCTACGGCGTGTTCCCGATCCTGCCGGGGGGCGGCATCTGGCTAGACCCAGGGCAGGAGACATGGGCCAACCGGGGCGAACCGCTGTATGCGTCGGTGCTTGATTCGTTGTGGCAGGAGGGTGTCATCGAGTTCAAAGACACACTCAAACTGATCGTCAGCACCGAAGAGAGCGACGCCACGCTGCTGCGGCAGGACGATCTGCCGGTGGCCGTGCGCTCATTGCCGCCCACGAAGCCCGCCCCGGTGCAGATGCATACGCTGAACCGCCTGATGCAGCGCGTCCCGTCACGCCATGTCTCCTCCCAGCCGAGCAGCGGCGAGATTTACGTCGACTGGCACACCGACGAGGTCAGTTTCACCGTGGTGCGCCCGCTGGAGGCAACCCAGGTCCCGGCGCAGGGGGAACGCGTGATCTTGGGGCATGGCGTCACGCTGGAGGGACACCCGTCGTTGTCGGCACGCGCCCGGCTGTCGGACGTGCCGCAGGCCAGCCGAGACGCGGGCAACGTCTCGCTGCCGCCCATGCTGCGCGACCATCCGGATGTCTTCAAGCCGTTTGAGTTTACCGCCAGCCGCAGCGGTGAGCCTGGCCTGAGCGTCCTGGAGCTAGTGGATGTGGAGGACCATGAAGCGGTCACCCCCGAACAGCCGCTGGTGGTGGCGATAGACCGGCCACTCGGCGATGATGAAATGCTGCTGACGTTGGGCTTTGACGGCGAGTTCTATCTGCCCCTGGGCCGCACGCGCCGCTTTGACGACCACACCGAAGTGGTGTTGGAACGGCTGCCTGCGCCCACCAGTCAAGGGACGCGTGACCTTAAGGGCGCGATCCGCATCTATTTTCAGAAGGTGATCGGCCAGCGTCTAGGGCTGGAGTTCCCGTACCCTATTCTGGCGGCAGTCGATGTGGACGCTGGTGGCAAGCTGACCTATCAAGCCGCTACCGATGCGGTGAGCACCCAGGTCGCCGCCGCGCAGCGCATCCTGCTTTTTGTCCACGGCATCATCGGCGATACACGGATGCTGGCCGCGGGTGCGCGTACCGGGTGGCTGGGCCTGCCGGTGGCTCCACCTTCGCTGGCCGACCGCTATGACCTGATCCTCACCTTCGACTATGAGAGCATCAACACCACGATTGAGCAGACGGCGCGCGACCTCAAGCAGCGGTTGGCGAGCGTGGGGCTGGGGCCGGACCACGGCAAGACGCTGCACATCGTCGCCCACTCCATGGGCGGGCTGGTCTC
>CAZYQJ010000506.1:0-1713 GCA_964649925.1 uncultured Litorilinea sp. | reverse complement strand
TGGTCTCGCGCTGGTTTGTCGAGCGCGAGGAAGGCCATCGCGCGGTGCAGCATCTGATCCTGGTGGGCACGCCTAACGCCGGTTCACCCTGGCCCACGGTGCAGGACTGGGCCTTTGCGACCCTGGCGCTTGGGCTGAACGGGCTGGCGGCAGTCTCGTGGCCGGTCAAGGCGATCGGCAGTCTCGTCAGCGCGACGGAAGCGATTGACGTTTCGCTGGACCAGATGAACCCGCGTTCCGAGTTTTTGGCAACCTTAGCCAGCAGCCCAGACCCGCGAGTGCCCTATACGATCATCGCGGGCAATACGTCGGTGATCGCCGCAGCCCAGACCACGGACGAAGGCAGAGGACGGCTGGCGCGGCTGTGGGACCGGATCAAGAAGACCAACTGGGTGCATGCAGGGGCCAACTTGGTTTTCTTCAGCCAGCCTAATGACATCGCGGTCAGCGTGCAGAGCATCCGCAGCGTGCCTGGGGACCGCACACCCAAGCCGGTCACGGTCGAAGTGCCCTGTGACCATGTCTCCTACTTCAGTACACAGGATGGGCTGCAGGCGTTGGCGGATGCCGCTGCGGCGGTGGCAGCCGGGACCGCCTGACGGCGCAGCCCCGGCGGGATCAGCCTGGCCCATCAGAGGAATGCCATGGATGAAATCTTTCAGATGCTGGATGCGCTGACAGCGTTGGAGTTTGAACTGCCGGGCCTGGTCGATGAAGCGGCGTGGCCTGCGTTTGAGGCCGAGTTAAGCCGCCTGATGGCTGAGGCGCGTCAAGAACCAGACCGCATCCTGGAGGTGGGCGATCAGCTCCGGCACCTGCTCGCACGCTATCCGGAGGTGCAGCAGCGTGTTGCCGAGATGATGGTGCAACTGCGCGAGCAGACCTTCGAGAGTATGCTGCCGCCACCCGCGGCGGAACGAAGCGCCGGTGAAGGGCCGGGCGCGGCGCGCATGATGGTGCGCTATACGGACATTTCGTGCCCGCGGCGGGTCTGGGTGGAGACGCCGCGCATCTCGGTGGTGGTGCGGCTGACCCTGACCCCGCGCGCCGAGAGCGCAGCGGTTGAACCGCTTTCGGTGCGGGATGACGTGCCGGTGCAGGTGCGCGTGGACGCGCCGCAGTTTGAACCGCTCAACGAGCCGTTGCAGGAGTTGGTCGTGCTGCCAGATCGGGACAGCGCGCCCCTTGTGTTTGACCTGCGCCCGCGCCGCGTGGGGCATACGACCCTCTCGTTTGACTTCTTTCAGAACGGCCAGCCGCTGCGCACAGTGAGCGTGCCTGTCGAGATTACGGCTGCCAGCGTGCCGGAGGGAAGCGAGTTCGTGGCGGCCCAACCTGTGCGCGCTGAGCCGGATGCCGTGCCGCCTGATCTGGTGCTGCGGATTGCCTGGGACCCGGCGGATGCCCAGCTAACCTTTGAACTGATCCGGGAGGGCGGGGCGTGGTGGCGCAGCTTTTCGCCTGTCCGCATCAACGGCGACCCGGCGGCCCATGCCGCGCAGCTGTACGCCCGGATCACCACGATCATGGCCGCCGATGGCCGTCACCTGGGCGCACGGCCCGAACTCCCGCGCGACGACGTGGATCGCCAGATCCGCAAACTTGGGCAGGCGTTGTGGGAGGAGGCGGTTCCGCCGGATCTCAAATCGCTCTATGCCCAAGAGAGCGATCAATGGCTCAATCAGTCCATGTTGATCTTCTCGGATGACCCAT
>CAZYQJ010000505.1:0-4586 GCA_964649925.1 uncultured Litorilinea sp. | reverse complement strand
TTCCATGTCGATGATTTGCTGCGTATCGATTTGCTGCGTGTTCATCCCTCGCTCCTTTGTGTGGATGATGGGTTTAGGCAACAGAGCGCGCCCCAATCACACCCGTGCCGCTATTTTCCTGGACACCCGCCAGGTTGGTGATGACTGCCTGGGCCACCCCGCCCTGGACGGCATGGATGGCGCTGCGGACTTTGGGGATCATGCCGCCGGTGATGATGCCTTCTTCGATCCACTGTTCGGCCTGGTCGGCGGTGACAGCGCGGATGACGCGCCCGGCGACCAGGATGCCCGGTACATTGCTGACAAAGATCAACTTGATCGCGCCCAATCGGGCGGCAATGGCCGTGGCCGCATGGTCGGCGTTGACGTTGTAGCTCTGCGCGTCGTGTGCGCCAAAGCTGATCGGGCTGATCACCGGCACGATGCCCGCGCTGATCAGCGTGTGGATCAGGTGGGGGTCGACGTCCCGAATGTCGCCCACGCGGCCCAGGTCGCCCAGGGGATGCCACATCTTCTCGACATAGATCGTGCCGTCGTCCACCCCGCTGATCCCGGCGGCGCGGATGCCGGCGTTGACCAGGGCGCGCACGATGCGTTTGTTGGTCAGCCCGCTAAGCACCATCTCGGCCACGTCAAGGCTTGGCTCGTCAGTGACACGCAGCCCCTCGATAAAGCGAGGGGACAGCCCTAGCTTTTCCTGGTAGGCGGCGATGGTCTTGCCACCGCCATGCACGATGACCGGGACATAATTTTCAGCCTGGACGGCGCGCACAGCGAGCGTCAGCCCGTCGAGAAAGGCAGGGTCGTCCAACTCGTTGCCGCCTACCTTGATGACTACAATGTAAGGCGTAGCTTCGGCGGCCTCAGACGGTTGGTTTTCAGGGTCAAAAGAGGTCTGGAAATCGGACATAGTTGTTCCCGCGAAAAGGCTAGATCAGCCCCAGCGTCTCGTCGATGTCTGCGCTGAGGTTGAAATTCTGGATCGCCTGGCCAGCGGCCCCTTTGATCAGGTTGTCCAGGGTGGCGACGATAATGTAGTCCGGCCCGTCAGGCTGCGACGGGTCGGCAGGGGTGATGCTGATCGCACAGCGGTTGGTATGCGCCGTGTGGCGCAGCGTGGCGATCTGTCCGGCGGGCAGCAGGTGAATAAACGGCTCCCCCGCATAGGTCTCCGCGTAGAGATCACGGATCATCTGCTCGGTGACACCGCTTGGCACGCTCACATACATGGTGCTGAGGATGCCCCGGCTGACGGGGAGCAGGTGGGGCGAGAAGATAAAGCGGTGGTTGTGCTGGCCGTTGACGTGGTTGAGTACCTGTTCCATCTCGGCGATATGACGGTGGCGCACGCCAACGTTGTAGGGCGTCATGTTCTCGTTGACTTCGACGTAGTTGTACTGCAACTTCGCCTGGCGGCCCGCGCCGCTGACGCCGCTCTTGCTGTCGATGATCACCTGGTCGCTCAGCCAACCGGCCTTGGCAAGCGGGTACAGGCCGAGGTTGACGCTGGTGGGATAACAGCCCGGGTTGGCGATCAGCCGCGCCTGCTTAAGTTGAGCGCGGTTGATTTCACACAGCCCATAGACAAAGCGGGGCAGCAGGTCGGGCGCAGTATGGGGGACGCCATACCACCGTTCGTAGGCGGCGGCATCGGTCAGCCGGAAATCTGCGCTGAGGTCTACCACGCGCACACCGGTGGCCTGAAAGGCGCGCACCGGCTCGATCGATGCGGCATGGGGCAGGCAGAGAAAGACCACGTCCACATCGGATGCCCGCTGCATCCCCTCCTGCAGGCTGATCAGCGGATAGTCCCAGGGGGCCGCATGTACATCACAGAATGGTTTGCCTGCGCTGTTTTCGCTGGTGACCCAGGCCACCTCCATTTGAGGATGGCGTTGGATCAACTGGACAAGTTCAAAGCCGGTGTACCCTGTCGCTCCGGCGATTCCCGCTTTGTACATCGTGACTCCTGTCCTGTTCTGGTCATGAGGCAAAAGAAAAAGCCCTCCAACTGGAGAGCTTTGCCGACAAACTCCGTCTATACTCGTGCGCGCGCAAAGTTTCCAGTTCAGTGACTGGTGGGGAACGCGTAGCGCCTGGAGCGTAGATTGCAGACTGGTAGGGCACTTGTGTCCATAATAGCCGACAGTGTAGCATGAGGGGGAAAGTGTGTCAATAGTGTTTAGCCTGCGCGCGCTGGTAATGGGCGCGGGCCAAACTCGCTAGAAAGGGAGGGAGATGGCGGATCAAAATACCCGCCGCGTTAGTACGCGTCTGATCTTGGTGCGTCACGGAGAGACGGAAGCCAATGTAAACCAGATTTGGCATGGTGCGATGGATGCGCCGCTGACGGAGCGTGGGCGTCGCCAGGTGGCCGCTACCGCGACTCGCTTGGCGCAACTGCACCAGACGCACGCCGTGGATCACCTCTATGTATCGCCGCTGCCGCGCGCCCAAAGCACCGCCGCGGCCATTGCCCAGGCGATCGGGCTGGAGGCGGAGAAGGTCGATGGGCTGCGCGAGTTCAGCATCGGCGATTGGGAGGGCAGGGCGTTTCGTGAACTGCGCGAGAAGGAAGATTTATGGGGCCGCTGGGCGGATGACCCGCACTTTGCGCCGCCCAACGGCGAATCGCCCAGTTCGTTCAACAGCCGTGTGGTTAACGCCGTCCAGACATTGGTCACACAGCACCCAGATGAAACCATCGTCGCCGTCAGCCACGGCGGCGTGATAAGCAGCCTGCTTGCCTCATTTATTGGCGAGGGACCGGATGACTGGCAGCGGTTCGACCCCCACAACTGCGCCATCAGCATTCTAGACTGGGATGGCGCAGCCTGGACGCCCGTCCTCATCAACGATATTGACCACCTGCCTGCATCGGCGCGAGCGGATTACGTGCCTGACTACTAGCTCATGCGCAAACCGCCGTCGAGCCGGATCACCTCGCCGTTGAGGAGTGGGTTCTCGACAATGGCGGCGACCAGCGCAGCGAATTCGGGAGGCCGCCCCAGCCGTTTGGGGAAGGGCGCTTGCTGCGCCAGGGCATCGATCGCGGGCGCGGGCAGCGTCGCCAGCAGCGGCGTATCAAAGACGCCCGGCGCAATCGTCACCACGCGGATGCCGTGGGCCGCCAGGTCGCGCGCCATGGGCAGCGTCATGCTCACGATCCCCCCTTTAGCCGCGGCATAGGCGACCTGGCCCATCTGCCCTTCGTAGGCGGCGATGGATGCGGTGAAAATAATCACCCCGCGCTCGCCCTCGTCGTTGGCTTCGTTCTGGGCCAGGGCCGCGGCGGCCACACGCCCCACGTTGAAAGACCCCACCAGGTTGACCCGGATCACCCGCTCAAAGCTCTCCAGCCCGTGTGGGCGGCTGCGGCTGACCGTCTTTTCGACCACGGCTGTGCCAGCGCAGTTCACCACGCCATGCAGCGCGCCGAAGCGGCCGCGCGCCTGGTCGACGGCGGCTTCTACTGCTGCGGCCTGCGTGATGTCGGCGTGGATAAAGTGGGCGTTGGGCAGGTCGGCGGCCAGTGCTTCACCCAAGGCGGCATTGATGTCGAGGATGGCAACGTTGCCGCCGAGATGGGCCAAGTGGCGCGCCGTGGCTGCGCCCAGCCCGGATCCGCCGCCGGTGATCAGAAACGTGCGTTGTGAAATTTGCATGTGGTGTCTCACTATGAGAAACGGGGCGAGGTGGAAATTTGGCTGTGAACGACTCGCGTTTGGCGTGTCGTTTCAATAACACAGATTGGAAGCAAGCTTCCACTCGTTTGAGCAGCGTTATGGTATATTAATAGATCCGTGCGCTGCCCCGGGGGAGTGGTCGGGTGCTGGTGCGCGCACAATTTCGTGCATCCGTTTGTTAAATTGGGTGTTGAATTTGGATACAGTCCCTGATATACTCAGGGGCGTTCACACAAGGCAACGGTGGGAGAAGCGCTCCCGCCCTTTTTTTGCCCGGTTCGTATAGCGCGGGCATAGCCTGCTTTGGGCAGAAAAGCTGTTTCACGTGAAACACCAATGCCTGTGGGAACGTAGGGTATGACGCGGATGTTCATTACATAAAAATTCTATATGGGTGCGCGATAATTGTCAATGACGGTACCAGGCCAGTCTGGACCCACTGTGGCTGAAGTCCCCCCAGTCATAGACTACGAAGGAAGCCGCTACCGCACGGAGTTCTGGGAAGGACAGGGCCGGAATTACGAGGATGCGACCGAACGTTTGGCGCTGCAGCGTCTGCTGCCGCCAAAAGGGCGTCGTATTGCCGAAATCGGGGCGGGTTTTGGACGGTTGGCTGAGCTCTATCTGGGATATGACCAGATCGTGCTCTTTGACTATAGCCGGACCCTACTACAGGAGGCTGTTGAGCGGTGGGGCCATGACCCCCGTTTCGTCTTCGTAGCAGGTAATATATACCAGCTTTCGCTGGCAAAGGCAAGTTTAGATGCCTTGGTGATGGTGCGGGTGATGCACCATTTGGCCGACGTGCCGCAGGCTTTGACGCAGATCCGTCGAGTACTTCAGCCAGACGGGGTGGCATTGGTGGAATATGCCAACAAGCGCAATCTAAAGGCATATCTG
>CAZYQJ010000504.1:0-4593 GCA_964649925.1 uncultured Litorilinea sp. | reverse complement strand
AACTACAATGTCTTTGGATCCTAGACAGCCAACCTGCACACCTGCCCGGACGCCTTAGGCGCGGGAATCGGTGAGGTTCAGCGCTGCACGCGGCCGGAGGCGTCGCCACCCATCAACTTCTTGGCCTCGGCAAGGGTCGTCAGGTTAACATCGCCCGGGATCGAATGCTTCAGGCAGGACGCGGCCACGGCCAGGTTGAGCGCATCCTCATCGGTCATGCCGCTGGTGAGGCCGTAGATCAGACCTGCCGCAAAGGAATCGCCGCCGCCGACACGGTCGACGATGTGCGTGATGTCATAATGCTTGCTCAGGTAGAATTCACTGCCGTTATAGAGACAGGCCGACCAACCGTTGTGACTGGCGCTGTAACTCTCGCGCAGCGTAATCGCCTGATACTTCAAGTTCGGGAAGGTCTCCATGACCTTCTTGGCAAGCGCCTCATAGCGGGCAGCGTCCAACTCACCTGTGCCAACGGCGTGCTCCCAATCGCCTTCGTCTAGAGTAATACCCAGCGAGCGCTGGCAGTCCTCCTCGTTGGCAATGCCGACATCCACGTATTTGACCAATTCAGTCATGACTTCGGGTGCGCGCTTGCCATACTTCCACAACTTACTGCGGTAGTTGTAGTCGCAGGAGACGGTCAGCCCCTTTTCCTTGGCAGTCTGCATGGCCTTGAGCGAGAGATCCGCCGCATCCTGGCCAAGCGCCGGGGTGATGCCGGTGATGTGGAACCACTCCGCGCCGTCAAAGATGGCATCCCAATCGAAATCGTCGACAGTCGCGGTGGAGATAGACGAGTAGGCGCGGTCATAGACGACAGCCGACCCCTTCTGATTGGCTCCACCTTCCATGAAGTAGATACCTATGCGTTCACCCTTGCGCGAGATCTGTGAGGTGTCGACTCCGTAGCCGCGCAGGAAGCGAATACAGGCATCGGCGATAGGGTTGTTGGGCAAGGCCGTGACGAAGGTTACATCTTTGCCGAAGATGGCCAACGAGACGGCTACGTTGGCTTCACCGCCGCCGAATGTTGCTTCTAGTATTGAGGACTGGAAAAACCGCTCCATTTCAGGCGGTTTGAGGCGCAGCATGACCTCACCCATCGTGACAATTCTACCAGCCATGATTAGGCTCCTTTCCGAATTTTCTGGACCACCGCCACGGCTTCGGCGGCCAAGGCTGAGATCTGGTCAAATTTGCCGCCCGAAATAAGGTCCTTCGCCACCATCCAGCTGCCGCCGCAGGCGAGCACTGACTTCAGGCTCAGATAATCAGCCAGGTTTCCGGCGCTGATGCCGCCGGTGGGGATAAATTTGACACCTTGGTAGGGTGCGGCAATGGCCTTGAGGGTCTTGACACCGCCGCTGGCTTCAGCAGGGAAGAACTTGACCACGTTCAACCCCTTCTTCAGCGCCATGTTAATCTCGGTGGGCGTGACCACGCCCGGCGTGACCGGCATCCCATGTTCGATGCACCAGTCGACCACGTCTTCGTCAAATCCAGGTGTGACTACGAATTTCACACCGGCTTCGGACGCCCTTTTGGCCTGGTCTACCGTCATTACCGTGCCTGCGCCGACGAGCACGTCAGGGCACTCGGCCATCATCAACTCGATGGCTTCGGCCGCAGCCGCAGTGCGAAATGTGATCTCGGCACAGGGAAGCCCGCCGTCGAGCAGCGCCTGTCCAAGCTTTGGCGCGTCCGCGGCATTATCAATAGCGATGACCGGGACGACGCCCAGTTCACCGATTCTTTGTAGTACGTCTACCATCGTACTTTCTCCTGGTTGCTCACGGGGAGGGGAATAGAATATCGCATGATCATTATACCTCAACGGCGATCAGACGTTAACTGTAGCGTCGATCTGAATCCGCGCCTTTCCAGACAATGGCAGCCATCATTTCGCACTTGCAGGTGGGGAGCGCAGGAGTTGGGCCTGACACGAGGGTTTCTTCCAACCGTATATCTGGAGTATACTGAAGCTACCATATGAAACTATCCTGCCACCCCTGGAGGCTAAACGATGATTATCGATCGACTGCACAATGTCCAGTCAGGTTTCTATCCAGCGCTGTTCTCTGCCACGGACGAGAGCGGGCTGGCCCAACGTCTATCCGCCGGATTCGACTTTCTGCAGACCGTTGACCCAGCCAGTCTAGAGCCTGGTCGGGTCGAAATTGACGGCGACCAGGTGTTCGCCTTGGTCCAGGAATACAACACCAAGCCAATGGAACAGGGCCGCTGGGAAGCACACCGCAAATACATTGACATCCAATATATCGCCAGCGGAGAAGAGAAGATAGGCTACGCCAACGTGGCCGACCTCACGATGGGCAACTACGACGAAGCCAAGGACCGCTACATTCCGCAAGGCGAAGGAAGTTTCATCCGACTCTCAGCCGGTATGTTCGGCCTCTTCATGCCCGAAGACGCTCACATGCCCAACATGGCCGTGGACCAGCCGCAGCCTGTGAGGAAGATCGTCGTGAAGGTCGCCGTCTAGCCTACGCCCCAGAGGGGCGCTGACCGGAGAGAGGTGTTTCAGACCTTATGCCCGGCCCTTCTCAACCTCGGTGATGAAAGCCTTGGCCCGGCGGGTCAACTCATCCATATCGCCCGCGGCCATCACTTTATCGTTGACCAGGCTGCTGCCTACACCTAACGCGACCGAGCCTGCACGGATGAAGTCGGCTGCAGTGTTGAGGTCGACACCGCCCACTGGTATGATCTCGAGCTGCGGCAGCGGCGCACGAATCGCCTTGATCAGCTCAGGTCCGCCAAAGCTGGCCGGGAAGAGCTTCACCATGTCGGCGCCGGCCTCAATGGCCGTCAGTGCTTCGGTCGGTGTGTAGATGCCTGGTATGACCGGCACGGCATAGCGGTTACACAGCGCCACCACGGCTAGGTTGAGAGTGGGCGCCACGATGAAGTCGGCCCCGGCCAGGAGGGCAGCGCGCGCCGTCTCAGGATCGAGCACGCTGCCTGCCCCGAAGAGCACGTCAGTGCCATAGCGCTGCTTGGCCTGCTCGATGACCTTGAGCGCCCCTGGCGTAGTCATGGTCACTTCGATGACCTGTACGCCGCCAGCCTTGATGGCATCTGCGGCGGCGATCAACTGCTCCGACGACTTGGCGCGCATGATAGCGATGACACCCGTGTCGCGGATGATGTCGAGTTTCTGATGCTTTCTCATGGGATTGCTCCATTTTGGATCGTCTGGAATGACGTGAAGAATTGGCAGCGCAAGATACGGATGGGGCGAATTGTTACGGTTTCGCGCTGATTATGCGGGAGGAAACTAGCCAAGCCCGCCCCATCCGTGTTCTGCTGTTGTTCGCACCTACAGACAGCTAGCGCGCCGTTCGTTTGCCGCCGCCCTGTACATCGGCCTTCATCAACGCCTGAACATCGGCTTTGTCGATCATGGGCAGGTCAAACATCATGGTTTGCTTGAGGCGAGTTGCGGCATCTCCTACTAACACGCCTTTGTCTAGCCCTTCGCTGCTGAAGTTCTCGGTGAGCAGGCCATAGTAGAAGCCTGCATTCCAAGTATCACCGCCACCCAGACGGTCGAGCAGGACGATGGGCTTAACGGCGGGTGAGCGGAAGAAGTGACCATCGGCGTTCATGGCCGCCGATTCCCAACGATGTTGCTCAAAGGTATCGGGGTAGCGGATGGTGATGGCTACGATCTTGACGCCGAAGATCTTCATCACCTCCTCGGCGAAGGCCTGGATGTCATCATCTTCCAGGTGACCGATGTCGCCGTCCACCACCTGCTTGGCCGAATATTGACCGCACGCGATGCCATACAGCCCGGCCATATCCTCGACTGTTGTGATAAGCACGTCAATGTGATCGCCGACCAGCGGCGTCATGATCTCGCGCGCCTGGTCGCGCGACCAGAGGGTACCCCGGTAGTTGAAGTCTAGGCCGGTCCAACAGCCTTCGGGTTTGGCGGCTATTGCCTCCAGAAACGCTTCGTGGATGTAGTTGCGATCGTACTCACTGTGTACGGACAGCCCAAACGAGATGCCGGAGGTGTGGAAGAGACGAGCGTCCTTCAGGGCTGCTTTCCAATCCACCATGCCTGCACTCAATTTTGAGGCCGCCGAGTACTTGCGCTGGTAGACGCCGATGTTCTTGCGCGGCGTCCTCCCGATCTCGTAGATCAGACGGCCGATCAGTTCGGTCTTGGGCGCCCATACGAAATGGTCGGCATTCACACCGTGTTCACGGGCCGTGTTGAACAAGGAACGGCCATAGGGATTGTCCGGCACGCGCGTGATATACGAGCATGAGATGCCCAACCGGCTCAAGCCCACGGCCAGGGTGAACTCGCTACCTGCCATGGAGAGATAGACCTGACGCGTCCGCTCCGGGCGTTCCATATCGGCCGGGGTCTCGCGCACCATGGTCTCGCCAAAGGTGACAAAGACAGGCGCGCTATCGAGGCCGCTGAGATCGTCCTGCTCAATTTGATAGAGTTTGGCTTCTACTGCCATTGCAGCCACCGTTTCTTTGAAACTTGCACTGAGGGTGGATAGAAGTTAAGGTTTACATGTTTCGTGAGATGTACCGTCAACAGGTGAG
>CAZYQJ010000503.1:0-4600 GCA_964649925.1 uncultured Litorilinea sp. | reverse complement strand
GGAATCGGGGAGAGACTCTGTTGCCGGGTTACTACTGCTTACGGGATCGATAGCCATGGACTGCCTCCTGTGGGTTTCATCGCTTGCTCACTCACGAGCCAGGCGGCTGCGCCACACTGCCTCGAAAGATCTTCACTTCAGCGGGCTTCGACGGCGCACTCGGTTGGCGCAACGCGTCGACCCGTTGGGCCATGTCCGCTATCCAGGCGGGTGGCCCCATCACTTCAAGACTGCCGTGCTCTGCATTAATCATTGCGCTCAACGGCTTGCCGACCTGTGCCTGGGTAATCTCCGCACGCAGGCGTGGTACATCGACATCGGTGAGTTCAAACCTCCGGCGGCTCAGCTCCTGTCGGGCGGCGACATGCAGTACGTAGCCATCGTAAAACCATCCCAAGCCATTGGATTCGCAGACCTGTTCGAGGAACTCGCCAGCGGTGCTGGCGCGGATATCACCACGCACCTCGCCATCCACTGCGTCACTGACCTCAACGGGCAGCGACAGGTTGCGACCAAACTCCTGCAACACATCACGCACGCTTTGCTCAATCACGATGTAGCGATATTCACGATCCGCCCAAGGCGCCTCGGCGGCCAGCGTGGGGCTGTCTGGCAAACAACAACCGAGCACCAGCATCACAAGATGGCCCAGCCAGGGGTGCTTCCACCTATCTGCCATCATCCTACCCACCCCCCGATGACAGTTGAGTGACCGGCAATCTGTCTTTTTGAGTTTTTGCCCTTCTGGGGTAAACACACATCACGCTTCATCCATATCCCTGCTGCCCCAAGCCTGGTTTCTCCGGTACACTGATTTTCATTTCCTAAACCTCTGGACTGAGTCACGGATGAAGGCATTTTGTACGTTTTTGCCCCGCATGAGCCGGCCTGCACTCGCCGCCGGGCCAAGCCTGATACTGAGCCTGCTACTGTCAGCCTGCGCTGCGACGCCTTCCGGGATCGATGAAAGTCGCCTGCTCAACCTGGCCAAAGATGTCGATCAGCAAGGTGACCATGCGACCGCCGCCGCGATGTACGAACGCGCCCTGGAGCAGAGCGGCCCCTCCGCCGATATTCAGGTTCGCCTGGGCAATGCACTGCTTGCCAGTGGCGAGCCCCAGGCCGCCGCTGAGGCGTTTCGTGCCGCGCTTGCCGAAGACATCCATTTAGCGCCAGCATTACTCGGTCTAGGGACGGCTCAACTGCGCCTAGGCCAGCCGGAAAGCGCCCTGCGCAACCTTTCCCAGGCGGCGCCTGAAATAGACAGCGCGGCGGCCTGGAGCCGCCTTGGCGCCGCCCAAGCACTGGCCGGTCAGCCCGCTCAGGCGGCCAGCGCGTTTGCTAACGCCGTGGCACTTGAGCCGCGTGATCTCGACGCTCAGGCCAACCTGGCGCTGGCCGAAGCGTTGGCTGGCGAAAACACTCAGGCCATCGCGAACATGCAGCGCATTACGGACTCCCCGCTGGCCGAAGAACGCCATTTCCGCAACCTGATCCTGGTGCTGGTACTGGCCGGGCGTAGCGTTGAGGCGCAGCAAATCGATATCCCCGACTTATCGGCGGCTAACCGCCTCTCCCTGATCGCCAGTGCCGAGAACATCGCTGCGCTGCCCGATGCCGCCGCCCGCGCCCAGGCGCTAGGGTTGGCATCAGCCTCCAACTAATCCCGTTACAGATCGCTGGTAGTGGCGTTGGTGCCCATGGCATTGCGCGCTTCCTGCTCCAATAACGCACGACGCCGGTTGGCACGTTCGCGGCCGTGTAGATACTCGTTCGCGGCATCTGCTACCGGCGCGCCCATGGCAGGCCCCATTGCTCTCCCCCTTACCAAATCCTGTGGCTCAACGATCATCTGCTGCAGATTGAAGTCGTTGGCGCAGCCGGGTGGCAGCCCGGCTCGCTCTGCATCGTCAGGCCGGGCCTGGCAGAGAGTAGGCATGATCGTTGATTCATGCGCAGCGTTCGTCGCAGCATCAGTCACCGTCATTTGCCGGTACCCGGTGTCCCAGTTCATCGGCCCCATGGAGGACTGGCAGCCAGCCAGCAGCAACGCCACCAAACAGAGACCAAAGCGTGAAGCAGTGCGCGTCGATAAGGTAAATAACTGCGGCATAGGAACGTTACCTCTACTCACTGCAGATAGAACCCAAAAGGGTCGTCTTCGAGCTGAGGATTGCGACTAACCTGTGTCCGATCCAGCGGCATTCTGGGTGTTGGCGCGGAGGATGGCGCCACCAGATACGGGGTAATCAGGATGACCAGCTCGGTCTCGTTACGCTGAAACCGCCTTGATCGAAATAGATTACCCAGAATCGGTATATCACCGAGGAGCGGGATTCGTTCGATCTGGTTGCTTGCCTGGCGTTGAAACAGACCAGCAATGGCGAAGGTCTGCCCGCTGCCCACCTCGACCACGGTATCGGCGCGCCGAACTTGAAGCGACGGCACGTCATAGCCGCCAATCCGGACGCTATCGCTGGCAATGCTGCTAACTTCGGGGCGCACTTCCATTGAGATGCGGCCGTTAGGCAGCAACGTTGGCGTGCTCAGCAGCGAGACACCGAACTGTTTGTACTCAATGCCCACCAGCTCGCTGTTAACCGGCACCGGAATAGGAATTTCGCCACCGGCAAGGAAGCTCGCCGTCTGCCCCGAGACGGTGGTGATGTTGGGTTCGGCGAGGATCTGCAGCAGGTTGTTCTGCTGTAGCGCCTGGAGTAAACCGTCGATGCTATCGGTACCCCCACCGATGGGACTGGGGGCGATGTTGCTGGTGAGCACGCCAAAGGAGAACGAGCCGTTGTTGATCAGCGTATTCCAACTGACCCCATAGCTGAGCAGTTCATCCCGGGCGACTTCGGCAAAGCGCACCCGAATGTTGATCTGGGTGGCGCCGTCGTAAGTCGAGTGATTGAGGCTACCACCGGTCGGCGCCTGAGCATCAAGGGTCGATTGCGTCGCCATGGCGCTCTCAACCGAGGGGCTACTGCCCCCAGCCACCAGTTGGTTGCCCGCCATGCGCAAGCGAACCTGGCTGTCGCCATCCATTTCCCTTAACGCCTGAGAAGCTAGCGCATTACCATCGCGAACCTGCAGCCGCAGCGAGGCTTGGCTCTGCTCGTCGGCCCCCAGCGCAATCAGGTTGGTATCACCGGCCTGTTTGCCGAAGAGATAGATGACCCCGGCAGAGACCACTTGCACATCGGCCACCTCAGGGTTAGCGACGAACACCGAAGCGACATCCTGGTCGAACCGCAGGATACGCCCCTGCCCGGTCTCGAGCGTCATCGCACCTCCAGAAGCATCCACGGAGACATCAGCGCTGGCAGGAATCGCCGCAAACCCCAGCAGTAACGCCCATACCCAAAGCGTCGGGTACCGGACAGCCCTGGAAGGGTTTCTATCGATAGGGTTTATGCTGATCACGGTTGCTCTTCATCCCTGTTGTAGCGATTTACATGGGTGCTGAATCGTCGATGCACGGCGCCATTGTTGCGCAACCGTGTTACAGCTTGGCGGTTGCCTCCGTTTCCCGACGTAGCATCGGTTTGGGCAGGCGTATCTGAGCGATGGCTTGCAGGCTGAACTCCGGTGCGATCTCTTGCCAGGCCATGACAGGCAGGTCGATATCGTGCTGCTTTAGCCACTGCTGTAGCGCCGCGCGCACGTCACTGGCTGCTACCACCACTGGCTGAAGATCGTTATCGAGCGCCTCGAGTTGCTGCTGGAACCAGCCGTTCAAGGCCCGCGAAAGCGGTGCCGGCATACCGCTACGGACGGGCTGGTTTTCACTATTTCGCTGGGCGGTACGCAGGGCCTCTTCCAACGGCCGGGTCGCGATCCAGGCGGGCAGAACCCGATCGCTACGGGCATGGCGGTGGCTGATCTGCCGCGCCATGGCAATGCGTATCCGGTCACTCAGCCGAGCGCTGCTCGACTCTTGCGGCCCCCAGGTCACCATGGCTTCGAGAATAGTGCGCATGGCGCGTACTGGTACGCCCTCACTGACCAGGCGACGTAAAATCTCGGCAATTTTCTGAAGCGACACCACGCGCACGGCTTCGGTCACCAGCTCGGCATAGTGTGTTTCCATCTTGTAAAGCAAAGCGCGCGCCTCTTGAATCCCCACGAACTCACCGGCGTAACGCGTGAGAGTGCGCTCGAGACAGCGCTCCAGCACTTGATCCAGCGTACGATAGCGAATCCCGGCTTCCGTCAGCGCTGGAGCGGCCTCATCAGCAAGCCATTGCCAACTGCCGCGACCAACGAGCGCGGGCAAGGTGAAGGACGTCAACTCAAGCAGCTCCAACACATCGGCATCGTCGTCGAGCAGTATTGAAGAGTCGGGTAGTTCACCGTTGAGCACCGGTACTTCATCCAGCTCGATGGCGAAGCGCTGGTCGCTAAGGGCAGGTTCCAGGCGTACTCCCACCTGAGGAATGGCGATTCCCAGATCGCGTTCAACGCCTTCGCGGGTGGCCTGAACACTTTCACGCAGCCTGTCGAGTGATAACGTATCCACAAGCCCCGCGGCCAGGCAGAGCATAACGCGGTACTGGCGTGGATCGTCATCGGCGGCATTGGGCGGTGGTGCTTCGTT
>CAZYQJ010000502.1:0-4631 GCA_964649925.1 uncultured Litorilinea sp. | reverse complement strand
GCAGACGCTGCCAATGGGCAGGAGGTCGAGTTACGTCTGGAAGAGCGCGTGCCTGACACGACGCATTACCGGCTGTACAAGTCCACGACCTACCGGCTGCGCCGCTCGTTTACCGCCGACTTTGAACTCTAGCTGTACGCTGCCTGTATGTGGAGGATATGCGCCCATGAATGACCTGGACCGGAAGATCAATGACGTCTTTGCAGGGCTGGTGGTGCGGAAGGACCTCGTCAAGCTTGTCAAGGGCAACGCCATCGTGCCGTCCTATGTGCTGGAGTACTTGTTAGGCCAGTACTGCGCGACCGCGGACGAGGCGAGCATTCTCTCCGGCGTGGAGACGGTCAAGGAGATTTTGCGCAAGCACTACGTGCATCGCAATGAGGCTGGGCTGGTCCGCTCCATGATCCGCGAACGCGGCCGCCACAAGGTGATCGACAAGATCAGCGTGTCGCTCAACGACAAGCGCGATGTCTATGAGGCATCCTTTGCCAACCTGGGCATCAAGGAAGTGCTGGTCGACGCCGACACGGTCAAGCGCCATCCCAAGCTGCTGGTCAGCGGTGTCTGGTGCATCGCCGATGTCGAGTACGAACACACGGATGACGCATCGAACGTTCCCTGGATCCTGGCCTCACTCAAGCCGATCCAGCTTTCGAGCTTTGACTTTGAGGCATACTGCGCAGCCCGCGCCCAGTTCACCACTGACGAGTGGACCGACCTGTTGCTGCAGAGCATCGGCTATGACCCCAGCTTTTTTGGACGGCGCAGCAAGTTGACGCAGCTTGTGCGCCTCATCCCGTTCTGCGAGCGCAACTACAACCTGATCGAGCTGGGCCCCAAGGGGACGGGCAAGTCGCACATCTACTCGGAGTTTTCGCCCCACGGCATCCTCATTTCGGGCGGCGAAGTGACCGTCGCCAAGCTCTTTGTCAACAACGCCAACGGGCGCATTGGCTTGGTCGGTTATTGGGACGTGGTCGCCTTTGACGAATTCGCGGGCAAACGCAAGCGATCCGACAAGGCACTGGTCGACATCCTCAAGAACTACATGGCGAACAAGTCATTCTCACGTGGGGTCGAGACCTTAGGGGCGCAAGCGTCGATGGTCTTTGTGGGCAATACCCAGCACACGCTCCCCTACATGCTGCGCCACACGGATCTCTTTGACGACCTGCCTGCCGACTACCATGACTCGGCGTTCTTGGACCGGCTGCACTTTTACATCCCCGGCTGGGAAGTGGACATCATCCGCGGCGAGATGTTCTCCAGCGGCTATGGCTTTGTGGTGGATTATCTAGCCGAGATCCTGCGCAACCTGCGTAACTACGACTACTCGCACCTCTACCATGCCGATTTCGCGCTGGCGGAGGAGATCTCGACGCGTGACCGAACGAGCGTGGAGAAGACCTTCTCGGGACTGATGAAGATCCTCTACCCGCACCGAAAAGCCACACCGGATGAGGTGGAGGAACTCCTGCGTTTTGCGATCGAGGGGCGCAAGCGGGTCAAGGACCAACTGCTGCGCATCGACAGCACCTATGCGCCGGTGCGGTTCGCCTACCGCCGCGGCGATGGGGATGAAGTGGCTGTGAAAACACTGGAGGAAGAGACCTATCCGCGCCAGTATCATGCTGCGCCGGAAGATGGGCAGGATCCTGCCCCGTCTCTGTCTCAGCCCGGTAGTGATACCGGCAATGGAAGCGGGCCGGTGACTCGCCAGGGATCCCAAGATGCAGTACCTGCGGAGAAGCATCTAACGTTTCAGGAGAACCAGCGCGGGGTGTCGTTTGACGACCTCTTCGGCCCTTATCTGAAAGGGGCGTCCCGGGTGGTGATCACGGATCCCTACATTCGCCTGTTTTACCAGGCGCGCAACCTGATGGAGTTCCTAGAAACGGTGGCGCGGCACAAGGCCGACGAGGATGAAGTACAGGTGCATCTGGTCACGACTGCCGACGACTATAAGCACTTTCAGCAGGTCGGCTATCTGGAGCAGATGCAGACCGTGTGCGCCTCGATCGGCATTCAACTCACCTGGGAGTTTGACGGGTCAGGATCGATCCATGCACGCCACATCGTCACGGATACCGGCTGGAAGATCCTGCTTGACCGCGGTCTGGACATTTTCCAGCAGTATGACATGAACGACGCCTTTGCCATCGCCAACCGAATGCAGCGCTACCGGGCGTGCAAGGCGTTCGAGGTCACGTACCTGCGCGTCGCCGAGACGGTGGGCTGACCTGCCGAGGCTGCCTGCGTTCACTGGAGCGGCTTGAGGATCTGGATCAATTCTTCGCGTGTCCATTGCAGCCGCCTGGAGTCCGCCGCCTCGATCACCTGGTCAGCCAGGTCGCGCTTGCGTTCGAGCAGGTCGTCGATGGTCTCTTCGAGCGTCCCTTCGGTGAGAAAGTGATAGACATAGACGGTCTTGTCTTGACCGATGCGGTGCACGCGGTCGGTGGCTTGGTCTTCAATAGCAGGGTTCCACCAGCGGTCAGCGTGGATCACATGGTTAGCAGCCGTGAGCGTAATACCGTGACCGGCGGCCATCAGGCTGCACAGCGCCACCTTGGCCTCCCTGCGGTTGAAGCGGTCTACCAGGAGTTGGCGGTGCTGGGTGCTGCCGTCGATGCGGATGAACGGGACAGCCAGTCGCTCCATCTCGTGCTGAAGCAGATTGAGCATCCCCAGAAAGTGAGAGAAGACGACCACCTGTTCCCCTTGGTCCAAGATCTCGCCTATTTTCTCCACAACCAGGTCAAACTTCTCCGAGCGGCCGCTCACGGGCTGTTTCGGCTCAGCCACGATCGCCGGGTGGTCACAGATCTGCTTGAGTTTGGTCAGGACAGGTAGAATGGTGCCTGTGTAGCTCACCTGCTCGCCGCGCCGCAGCGCCTTGCGGATTTCGTTGGCGACCTCTTGCAGCGAGCCATAGAGCGAGCGCTGTTCTTCACTCAGGTCACACCAGGTCACGAGCGGGATCTTTTCGGGCAGGTCGCGCGCCACTTCCTCTTTGCGCCGCCGCAGCATAAAAGGGCGAATGCGCCGGCCCAGAATTTCAGCTATCTGTTGGTCGCCGCTTAGGATCGGGGCTTCAAAGCGGCGCTGAAAGGTGCCATAGCGACCCAGGTGATCGCGCATGAGAAAGTCGAAGATCGACCACAGTTCGGAGGGACGGTTCTCGATGGGCGTGCCGCTGAGCGCGATACGATGCGCCGCGTTGAGTGCTTTGATACCTTGGGTGCGCTGGGCGTTGGGGTTCTTGATCTGCGTGGCCTCATCCAAGATCACATAGAAGAAGGGAACCTTTACCAGATGCTCTATATCATTGGCGACTGTAGCATAGGTGCTGATGAAGATGATGGGCTGGCGGTATTGGAATAAGCGGCGCGTGGAAGCCCGGTTTTGTCCGTGGTAGAGGCGCACATGTGCCTTGGGCAGACAGCGCCGGATCTCGCGCTGCCAGTGGATCAGAACGGACTTCGGGGCGATGATCAGGCTGTGTTCTTGAACGTCATCAACGAGATAGGCATGGGCTATGGCGCAGATCGCCTGCAGCGTTTTGCCGAGCCCCATGTCGTCGGCCAGCAGCCCGTGCAGCCGGTTGTGGTAGAGCCAACTCAGCCAGTGGATGCCTGCTCAACCGGCTCGGGCAGCGCAAAGGCAGGGTCGGCCTGGAAATCACTCAACTGGGCCAGAAACGCCTGGTAGGCAGCGCTCAGAGCGCGCTGCCCGCCGATGGCGTCGATAAACTCCTCCAGTGAGGCAAAGCGTTCGATAGGCAGCCGATAGCCCTCCGCCAGCGGCTGCGCGCCGAGCTCGTGTAACTGCTTCTGCACATCCGCCAACAGGCGGTGGTTGGTGCGCGCCCAGGTCGTGGGGTCCAACTGCTGGTAGCGGCCGGTGCCAGGCCGCATCAACTGCTCATGCGCCCAGGTGCGGTCGCCCACCTGATACTCGACCTTGAAGTCGAGCCAGCCGGCCTCAGTGCGGCGCACCTTGACGACGGGTTGGGCGGCGGTGTCTATGACGCGGATCTGCTGCGCCCGGTCGGTCAGCACAGCTGAAAATTCCTGCTTGAGCAAGACCAGATCGCGCGCAAAGTACTCGGGGATCTGGTCGAGCGAGATGTGCAGGCGGCCTTTGCTCAATAAGTCTTGGGCGGCGGCGCTTTGAGGTTGGGCCAGCGGGGCCAGGACTTTGCCGATACGCACATAGCCGCCGTCTCCCAGGCGGCGCAGCCCCGACAGCGGCACCAACTCAGCCTCGCCATCCACTTGATAACCGGCCTGCACGGTCAACCCGTCGTCGGGGTCGAAGTCGACTCTGGCAGCGGGTTTCACCGGCGCATCGGCGATTGTCATCTCTTGCGCATTCACCGTCTCCTGCACGGCAGGTTTACGCCGCAGGTAGCTCAGGATGGGCGGCGTCACCTCAAAGGCGAGCGTCTGGTCGTCCACCCGCTGCGGGTTGAGGCTGCCCATGGCGAGCAAGAGATGGCGATCCTCTGGGCCGATCGTATAAACCGTCTTTCCGTCCGCCGAAAGCTCCCGGTAGTCATAGCGCAGCAGGGCCTGAGCATCCGTCACCGGCTCTTCATGGCCGTTGATGCGACGTGCGAATTTCACCAG
>CAZYQJ010000501.1:0-4643 GCA_964649925.1 uncultured Litorilinea sp. | reverse complement strand
AGGCGATCTGCAGCGCGCTGCTCAAGGTCTCCACCGCGTCAAAGAGCGGCTCCTTGTCCTCCTGCAGGTCTTTGTTATAGGTGCTGGGCAGCCCCTTGAGCGTCACCAACAGGCCGGTCAGCCCCCCGACGATGCGGCCCGTCTTGCCGCGCAGGAGTTCCAGCGCATCGGGGTTTTTCTTCTGGGGCATCAGGCTGCTGCCCGTGCTGTAGGCATCCGCCAGGGTGACAAAGCCAAACTCGCGGCTGTTAAAGATGATCAAGTCTTCGGCCAGGCGGCTAAGATGCACCATCGTGAGCGCGGCCCAGAACAGAAATTCGGCAATAAAGTCCCGGTCGCTCACCGCATCGAGGCTGTTGGGGGTGACCCCGTCGAATCCCAGGTCGGCGGCCAATGCCTCGCGGTCGAGGGCGAAAGGGTTACCGGCCAGCGCGCCACTGCCCAGAGGCATCCGGTTGAGCCGTGCCGTCAGGTCATCCAGCCGCGTGGCGTCCCGCTGCCAGGCCCAGGCATGGCTGAGCAGCCAATGGCTCCAGCGCACTGGCTGTGCAGGCTGCAGATGGGTATAGCCGGGCATGATCAGGTCGATCTCGTCGGCGGCGCGCTCCACGCAGACGCCGATCAACTGGCGCAAATGGCCGCGCAAAAGCGCCGTTTGCGCCCGCAGCCAGAGCCGCACATCGGTAGCGATCTGGTCGTTGCGGCTGCGCCCGGTGTGAAGCTTGCCTGCCGCCAGCCCGATCAGTTCGGTCAGGCGGCGCTCGTTGGCTGTGTGAATGTCCTCGTCGTCGGGCTGGATGACAAATGTCCCGGATGCCCATTCCTGCGCCACTTGATCCAGCCCGGCCACGATCTGGTCTGCCTCGTCTTGGGTCAGGATGGCGGCGCGGGCCAGGGCGCGCGCATAGGCCTGGCTGCCCTGAATGTCAGCCTGCCAAAGCCGCTGGTCAAAGCCAATTGAATTCTGGAACTGATCCATCAAGGGGTCAGTCGGGCCAGTAAAGCGCCCTCCCCAGAGTTTGCTCGTCATACCAATCCTCACAAGCCTAGTAGGTACTGATATCAATGGACTTTAGCGCGCGAGCCGCGCATTTGAAAGGGTGAAACGTCACTGTGTCGCGGAGGCAACCGTCCCGGAATTGGGGTCATCGGGGGGTGAAAACAGGCGTGGCCGGTAGCAGGCCAGGGGACGATAGAGGTGCAGCCCGCCTTCACGCAGGCGCACCCAGATCAGGGTCAGTAGACAGCCCAGCAAGATCGCCACAATGCCGATCAACCCGGCCTCCGGGCCAAAAGCGCCGCCTGTCCACAGGTCTGGGCCGCCCTGTTCAATGGCGATAAAAGTGGCGCTGCTATAGGTGTTGCCGCTGACCGGGAATCCGTAGACATTGCCCTGGAAAAAGTTCCATGTGATGTGCAGCCCGATGGGCAGCCCCAGCCGCCCGGTCAACACATAGCCCAGCCCCAGAAAGAGGCCAGCCAGCATCAGATAGACGGTGCTGATCCAGGTAGCGTTGGGGTTAAAAATGTGCAGCAGGCCAAAGAGTGACGAGGAGATGACCCAGGCAACGAGGATCGCAGGGCGCGCCCCCCACCAGCGGGTGTTGAGTCCTTCAGCCAGGTTCCGCAGTTGATAGCCGCGCGCAAGCAATTCCTCGGTGATGCCCACCACCAGAAAGACAAACAGCGGCCCTAGGATGGCAACGGCAAAGGGCGTGCCCGCCAGCCCGACGGCAAAGAACTCGCGCACGCTTACCCACCCGGCGCTGTACTGCACCGCAAAGACAAAGGTCATCAGCACCGCGCCGAGGATCAGGCCAAAGACCAGATCGACCCACCAGGCGCGCCCCCCTCGAAACCCCAGATCACGCCAGGGACGCCGGTCGATCCAGTAGGCAATCAACCAGGTGCTGAGCAGCACCGCCAGCAGCCGTAATGCGGACATAGTCAAACGGTCGCTCTGGACGGCAAGATCCGGCGCGAGACGGGCAAGAGCATGGCTCATGGCGGGGCCAATGGCCCGGTTTAGCAGCGGCGGCGCATACAGATAGAAACAGAGATGAATCACAATACGCCAGCCGGCGCGTAGTCTGCCTTCGGACCCGTTCCAGAACGGCCACAACAAGGAGAGCATAGCGTTGGTCAAAGGTATCGTGCTGTGGTCAACGGCGCTGGGGTCACTTGCGACCTCCGCCGCCAATGTCCGCTATTGTACCCTTGAACACGCCAGGAGGAAAAGCGCCAACCCTATGCGAAAAGTTTTGGTTGTGTTACAGGTGTGATGTGTGGGCCGTTTCTTCGGGTAATTCGGGCGGCTCACCGTCGCGCGGCTGATCGCGCCCTTTGCGGCCCTCAGTCGAGAGCAAGTTGAGCAGGGTACGTTCAAACGCGGCGCGGTCGCGGGGAAGCAGTTGGACCGTCTGGCCCGTGGCATCGGTTGTCCAGACCTTGCCCTCGGCGGCGGCCCACCCCGCCGCAAAATCGGCTGAATCCACAAAGGCAAAGAGCGGGGATTGGGCAAAGTCGGTCCGGGACACCGTGGAGACACCCTGCTGCTGCCACCACGTCCAGACCAGCAGCGGAAAGATAGGCGGCGGCACGGCGATGCGTTTGGCATAGACATAGCGCCCGCTGTTGCGGCGCAACGCCAGAACACCAAAGTAGTAGAGGGTTCGCAGACAGGCGTCGAGGTCGGCAAGCGATGCGGGGTCCGGCTCTGTGCCGATCACGGCTGTCAGCAGCGCATCGTCCAACACATCCCCGGGGGTCAACGCTGTGCCCCAAGCCGCGGCCATCACATAGGCCAAGGGCCAGCCTGCCGCCAGGTGTACCCAGTAGGCCGGGGCCAACGCCGCCGAGGGGAAGTTACGGCTGTAGGTGGCCCATACATTTTGGGGCAGCGTGCGCGCAAACCGCCCGCGGCCCCGTGTCTCCACAAAGTCTGCGGCAATCTGCGCCAGCACAGCCTGGCGTACAGCGGCGCTGCGGATCTCCTGGGCCACGTAGTCGGCGGCGTGTTCTAGCAGCAGCGTCCGCGCCTGGTTACGCCGCCACAGGATCAACAGGTCGTGGATCCACACCGGCTTGACAGCCAGCCGGTAAAGGGGCTGCGCGCCCTTTGCGCCCGCGGCCTTGATCGCCCCCCGTAAACCTGTACCCTTCACAAACGTATCTTTAAATGGGTTATCGATGACGCGGCCTCCTTTCCTGGATCACCATCACTAGATCAAGACGTGGCATTGGGCATCTCGGTACGGCCCCGATTTGCGCCCCCTCCGGCCTCTGTGTCACACTCACAGCGACAAGTTTTCAGGAGGCCTTCGTGACACGCATTCATAGCCTGATCTGCTTGCTGATCCTCTGGTTGGTGACCGGCTGTGCAAGCCCGCTCCCACCTGCCGCCACGGCGACGCTCATCCCGACCCTGGCCCCACCCACCCCCACGCCACAGCCACCGCTGCGGCTGATCGACACCGAACTGCTGGCCGCGCCGGGCGTGGAATCCATGTGCGACCACCCGCCCGAAGCGCAAATGACCTGCGGCGGCGAGGCCGCGCAGCCTGTCTTGGAGGTGTCGATCTCTGCCGCGACCTTTGCGCGCTGGAGCCTGCAGTGGGCCGGTGTAGAGACGCCGCTGACGGAGCACGAAACCCTGGCGCTCGACCTCACGCGCACGGGCAACGTGATGCCCAACCTCTACCTGGTGGAGCGCGGGGGGGATCGTGTAGGGGTGAGCCTGGCGCGCTTCTGGCCTGCTGGGACAGCCGACCGGGCGCAGGTCTATCTCCCCCTGCGCGAGATCCGCACGGAAGAAGGCGCACACCCCGACTACGGCGAAGTCAGCGCGCTGCAACTGGTCTTTGAGTGGGCCGACATGACAGGCAGCCTGACGGTTCATGGAGTGCGTTTTGTGCCCGTCTGGACCGAGACCGTGGCGATCACCGAGGCGGCGCGCGACCTGGCGGCAGGGCTGCATGTGCCGGAAGGGTTCACTGTGCAGCCCCTGGCCCAAGACCTGCCGCAGATGACGCAGATCGAATTTACCCCAAGCGGCGATATGCTGGTCAGCCTGCAGGATGGCCGCGTCTGGTGGTATACCGATGCCGACGGCGATGGGCGCTATGACGAGCGGCGGCTCTATGCGACGGGCCTGTCAGAAGTCGTCGGGCTGCTGTATGACCCCGTTGACGGCGCGGTCTGGCTCGGTGGGCGCGGCGAGTTGGTCCGCACGCTGGACGGTGACGGCAACGGTGTGGCAGACCTCTACGAAACGCGCATCACCGGTCTGAGTTGGGGCCGCCACCAAAACAACGGCCTGGCCTGGAATCCTGACCCCGACCCCTTTAGCGGCGAACCGGGCGCACATTGGATCTACTTTGGCCTGGGTTCGGTGGATGATCTGGTGGTGGGTGACCCGCTAAACGCCACGATCCTGCGCTTCCCGCGCCACGGGCAGGGCGTGGACGACCTGGAAGTCGTCAGCCAGGGTAACCGCAACGCCTATGACCTGGTCTGGGCGCATCTCCCCGTCGAACCGGATCAGCCTGATGGTGAACGGGCGTGGCAGCTTTTTGCCAGCGAGAACGGTCCCGACTTCAACGACGCGCCCGACGAGGTGAACCATATCCGCTGGGGCAAGCACT
>CAZYQJ010000500.1:0-4648 GCA_964649925.1 uncultured Litorilinea sp. | reverse complement strand
GCTGACGCGTATCCGCAATGCGTCGATGGTACAGCATAAGCAGGTCGTGATACCCAGCTCCAAGATCAAGGAAAGCATTGCCCGGATCTTGAGGGAAGAAGGCTTTATCGAAGGGTACACCCTGACCGATGAAAAGCCGCAGCCGAATTTGGTGTTGCGGCTGAAATACACAGGCCGTGGCGAGTCGGTGATCACCGGGCTGCAGCGTGTGAGCAAACCGGGCAAGCGTGTCTATACCGGGCACAAGACAATTCCCTGGGTGCGTGCCGGGTTGGGGATCAACATCCTCTCAACGCCAAAGGGGCTGATGACCGGTCGCCAGGCCCGGCGCGACAAGCTGGGCGGCGAAATTGTCTGCAATATCTGGTAGGCTAGCAGGCCGCCAGACCTGAGAGCAGTGTATTTGGGCGGTCGCGCCAGGGGCGTTGACCGGCTCAAATCCATCGCAGAGAGGGGTAATGACCATGTCGCGTGTAGGACGCAGCCCTATCGAGGTCCCCAAGAATGTCACCGTGGACATCCAGCCTGGCAATAAGGTGAAGGTGACAGGGCCAAAGGGCACTTTAGAACAGCAATTGAATCCTGACCTGGAGATCGTCCAGGAAGATGGACACTTGGTCGTGCGCCGCCCCAGCGACCAGCGCGAGCATCGCGCCCAGCATGGGTTGGCGCGGGCGCTGCTGGCCAATATGGTGCAGGGCGTCAGCGTCGGCTTCACCCGGCGTCTGGAGATTCACGGGGTGGGCTATCGCGCCGAGAAGCAGGGCAACAACCTGGTGATGCAACTGGGTAAAAGCCATCCGGTCGTGATTGAGCCGTCCAGCAAGGAGATCTCTTTTGAGGTGGACCGGGATGGCCGCGGCTTTGTGATCAGCGGGATTGACAAATGTGAAGTCGGCCAGTTGGCCGCTGTCATCCGCAAACAGCGCCCGCCGGAACCGTATCAGGGCAAGGGCGTGCGCTATGCAGGAGAAACCGTCCGTCTCAAGGCTGGTAAGGCCGGGAAGACCGGCAAGGGCCGCTAGGGGCATAGAGGAGTTACGGTAAGATGGCAAAGGCAAATCGAGATGAGGCGCGCCGCCGCCGCCATGCGCGTGTGCGCCGGAAGGTAGTTGGGACGAGTGAACGCCCGCGGCTGAATGTCTATCGCAGCCTGCGGCACATCTATGCCCAGGTGATCGACGACAGCACCGGCCAGACGTTGGTCTCTGCATCGACCTTGGATAAGGAACTGCGGAACGAGATCGGCGCGCTGGAGGTGCGTGAGCAGGCGAAGGCGGTTGGCAAGGCAGTGGCCGAGCGCGCCCGCTCCAAGGGGATCGAACAGGTCATCTTTGACCGCGGTGGTTATCCTTATCACGGGCGTGTGCAGGCACTGGCCGAGGGCAGCCGCGAGGGCGGTCTGGTCTTCTAGAGACGAGTGGAGAACATCGATGGCACGAAGTGAAAAGCGAGAGAGACGTCGAGAGCGAGAACGCGACGAGCGCGAGGAGCTAGACGAGCGCGTTGTCCACATCGCCCGAACGGCCAAGGTCGTCCAAGGGGGTCGGCGGTTTGCCTTCCGCGCGGTCGTGGTGGTTGGCGATAACAAGGGCCGCGTGGGCGTAGGCATCGGCAAGGCGCGTGAGGTTCCCGATGCGATCCGCAAGGCATCGGATCGGGCGCGCAAGGCGATGGTGACCGTGCCGATGTTGGGCAACACCATCCCGCATCAGGTGCAGGCTGATTTTGGCGCGGGCAAGGTGCTGCTGAAGCCGGCCAGCCCTGGAACCGGCGTTATTGCCGGGGGTGGGGTGCGCGCCGTGGTGGAAGCCGCCGGGGTGCGCGACATTCTGAGCAAGTCGCTGGGCAGCGACAACATCTTGAACGTGGTGCAGGCGACCTTTAGCGCGCTGCAAGAACTTCAGGATTTTCGCCAGGAAGCCGCCCGGCGTGGGGTAGACCCCAAGCAGCTTGCGCCGTTCTGGTATCGGGAGGAAGAGTATGCCTAGCAAGACCATCCGGGTGAAGCTGGTACGCAGCCCGATTGGCTATGAAAAGAGCCAGAAAGAGACGGTCAAGGCATTGGGGCTGCGCAAGATGCATCAGGTGGTGGAGAAGGAAGATACGCCTGCGCTGCGCGGGATGATCAACAAGGTTTCCCATCTGGTGGAAGTGATTGAATAGAACCGGGGCGCTGCATCCCTTTAGGGCGAGCAAGGCCGGGGGAAGCGCCCCTTTTGAGATGATTTGGAGAAAATGAATATGAAATTACATGACCTGCGCCCTGCAGAAGGTTCAACGCAAAAGCGCAAGCGAGTAGGTCGTGGGACCGGCTCCGGTCGGGGCAAGACCAGTGGCCGGGGGACGAAGGGGCAGAATGCCCGTTCCGGCGGCGGCGTCCGCTTCACCTTTGAAGGCGGCCAGTTGCCGTTGGTCAAGCGGCTGCCCAAACTGCGCGGCTTTAATAACCGCTTCAAAGTTTATTACACGGCCATCAATTTGGATGTGCTGGATCGGGTGTTCGAGGCGAACACGGCTGTGTCTCCCGAAAGCCTGGCCGGCGTGGGGCTGGCCGATGCGTCTGACCCCATCGTGATCTTGGGGCGCGGTGAGATCACCAAGCCGCTCCAGGTTCAGACACACCGGATCAGCAACAGCGCGCGCGCAAAGATCGAAGCGGCGGGCGGCTCAGTCGAGATCTTGGCCTGGGAAGTGAACAAGCGCCTGCCCCGTTCCTAAGGGGCGGGCGTTGCCTGTTTCCTACCGGCTTCTGTCTCGCACTCGCCAAGGGAGATAACCGCTATGCTTGAAGCTGTCCGCAATGCCTTTCGTCTGCCAGACCTGCGCCAAAAGCTGCTGGTGACGATAGGGATTTTGCTGCTCTACCGTTTTGCGGCCCATATCCCGCTGCCCGGTGTTGACCGGGTGGCGCTGGAGTCGCTCTTCCGCGGCAGTGAAACCAACATGCTGCTGAGCCTGCTGAACTTTTTCAGCGGCGGTGGTTTGTCGCAGATGGGGGTGATGGCGTTGGGCGTCTATCCCTACATCACTGCCTCGATTATTATGCAGTTGTTGACCCCGATCGTGCCCGCGCTGGAAGAACTCAGCAAGGAAGGCGAGCAGGGACGACATCGCATCAACCAATACACCTACTGGCTGACGGTGCCGCTGGCGATGCTCCAAGCCATTGCCCAGGGGACGCTGTTGAGCCGTCCCGTGGGCGGAGGGCTGGTGGTGCTGCCCGACTGGGGCTTCACCGGCGATAATCTGCTGCCGTCGCTTACGATCATCGTCGGCATGACGGCAGGGTCGATGTTTGCCGTCTGGCTCGGCCAGTTACTGACCGAGCAGGGCATCGGCAACGGGGTCTCGTTGATTATCTTTGCCGGTATCCTTTCCTCTGTCCCCTATCAGATCCGCCTGCTTTCGCAGCAGCCGGTTCTGTTGATCCTTTTCCTGATCATTACGGTCCTGACGGTGGCGCTGATCGTCTGGGTGCAGGAGGGGCAGCGGCGCATCCCGGTGCAGTATGGCAAACGGGTGCGAACCATGCGTGGCAACCGGATGATGATGGTGGGCGGGCAGAGCACCTATGTGCCGCTGCGCGTCAACACCGCGGGCATGATCCCGCTGATCTTCGCCCAGAGCCTGCTGATTCTGCCCAGCACGATTGCCAGCTACTTTGTGGCAAGTGAGGGATGGTTTGGACGCTTTTCGACCTGGATGTACAACGCCATGAGTCCAACCAACTTCCTCTACTGGCTGCTCTATTTTCTGTTTACGGTGGCGTTCACCTACTTCTACACGGACGTGATGTTCCGGCAGCAGAATCTGCCGGAAACGCTGCAGAAGCAGGGCGGGTTTGTGCCGGGCATCCGGCCTGGCCCACGCACTGAAAGCTATCTAAACGGGGTGTTGTCTCGCATCACGATGGTGGGCGCGCTCTTCCTGGGCTTTATCGCGATCCTGCCCTACTTTGTGGGGATCATCGCTGACAGCTTTATCGGCGGCGCGGGCATCTTGACCGGCTACCAGTCGCTGATCATCAGCAGCGCTGGTCTGCTGATTGTGGTGGGTGTTGTGCTGGACACCATGAAGCAGATCGAGGCGCAGTTGTTGATGCGCAACTACGAAGGCTTTATCCGTTAACCAGCGGCGCCGGGGCCTTTGCAGCCATACCGGGCGACGCGCTGAACCGGGCTGATGCCGGACATCACCGGCGCTTGGTCTTGCCGTTGTTCGGCAACGCGCAGGTCGCCGGGCCGATTCAGCAGGATTGGGGCAATGAAATGACGCAACAGGAACGCCTGTACTTGGTGTTGATAGGCGTACCAGGCGCAGGCAAGGGAACCCAAGCACGCTTGCTGGAAGAGGCGTTGGGGATCCCGCAAATCTCGACGGGCGATCTGTTTCGCTACAATCTGAAGCATGAGACAGAGCTAGGCGCCCTCGCCAAAAGCTACATGGACCGGGGCGACCTGGTGCCTGATGAAGTGACCATCCGCATGGTGGAAGAACGCTTACAGCGTGAGGATTGTATTCGAGGCGCGATCTTTGATGGCTTCCCGCGCAATTTGCCGCAAGCCGTGGCGTTGGACGAGTTGGCTGCGCCGCATGGCGGGATCCACCGGGTCCCGCTGATCAGCCTGGAAGATGACGAGGCGAT
>CAZYQJ010000499.1:0-4653 GCA_964649925.1 uncultured Litorilinea sp. | reverse complement strand
CACGCAGCAGCCGTTGGGTGGTAAGGCGCAATTCGGTGGTCAACGCTTCGGCGAGATGGAAGTGTGGGCGCTGGAAGCCTATGGTGCAGCCTATACGCTGCAAGAGATGCTCACCGTCAAGTCGGACGATGTGAGTGGACGCGTCAAGACCTACGAATCGATTGTCAAGGGCGAGGAGATCCAAAGCCCAGGCGTGCCGGAGAGCTTCCGCGTGCTGGTCAAGGAACTCCAGAGCCTGGCACTCAACATCGAGGTGATCAACGAGAAGAACGAGGTCATTCAGTTTGGGAAGGAAGACAGCGACGAGCATCTGCCGAAGCTGGGCTTCAGCCTGAATGTACCCGGCCCGATGAGCCGCAGCAGCGAGTAAGTTTATGCGGACGCAGGGCAGGCCCAGCAGTGCCGGGCCTGCCCGCCCTCCGTTGCCGATTACCCTCCGTTGTCGAATGGAGAAAAGGGACTTATGGAAGTAAAGAATTTTGACGCGATCCGCATTTCGCTTGCTTCGCCGGAGCAGATCCGAGAGTGGAGCTATGGCGAAGTAACAAAACCGGAAACCATTAACTATCGCACCTTGCGCCCCGAACGCGATGGTCTTTTCTGTGAGCGCATCTTTGGCCCCACCAAGGACTGGGAATGTGCTTGCGGCAAATACAAGCGGGTGCGCTATAAGGGCATTGTTTGTGATAAATGTGGCGTAGAAGTTGCGCCGAGCCGCGTGCGCCGCGAGCGCATGGGGCACATTGAGCTGGCCTCGCCCGTCAGCCACATCTGGTATGTCAAGGGCGTGCCCAGCCGCTTGGGTCTGTTGCTCAACATCAGCCCGCGCCATCTGGAGCGCGTGCTCTACTTCGCGCAGTACATCATTACCAACGTCAACGAAGATGCGCGCAGCCGCGCCATTCTGCGCCACGAGCGCGAATTGCAGATGCGCCTGGCCCGCATCGAAAGCGAAGCATCGGGCAGCGTGGACGGCCAGGAAAGCGAACTCGACCTGGCGCTGGCTAAGTTGGACGAGGAAGAAGAAGAGCAGGTTCGCGCGCTGGACGAGCGGATCAGCGAAGAGTCTTCCGCGGTGATCAACGAGGCCCAGACGCTGCAAACATGGGTGGCGACCAACGTCGGCAAGAAGGCCGACGAGGACAAGACGCTCTCCTGGTCGACTGAAGCTGTCATCCAGCAGGGCGAGACAGTTTCCAAGGATCACGAGATCCTGATCAACGAGTTGGTGCAGCAAAAGCTCAACGAGTTGCAGCACGAGTCGGATGAGGAAAAGAAAGACATCCGCCTGATGATCAGCGCCAAGCGCGAGCATGTGCGCGAGGAGCTGGGCGCGCAGGTCAGCGAGATGCGCCAGGACATTGAGGAGCGCAAGGAGCGCATCCGCCAGGCCATGGAGCGCGACCTGGAAGACCTCAAGCTGCTGGAAGAGAAGATGCTGCTCACCGAGAACCGCTACCGCGAGTTGGCGGAGCGCTGGGGCAATGTCTTTACCGCGGGCATGGGCGCTGAAGCCGTGCGCGACATCGTTGCCAAGATCGACCTGGAGAAGCTGGCGAAGGAACTGCGCCGCGAGATCCGCACCACACGCAGCAAGCAGCGGCGCAAGAAGGCGGCCAAGCGGCTGCGCGTGGTCGAGAACTTCCGCAAGAGCGGTAACCGCCCTGAGTGGATGATCATGACCGCACTGCCGGTTATTCCGCCCGACCTGCGCCCGATGGTGCAGTTGGACGGTGGGCGCTTTGCCACGTCCGACCTGAACGATCTCTACCGTCGCGTCATCAACCGCAACAACCGTCTGCGCCGCTTGATGGAACTGGGCGCACCCGACGTGATCGTGCGCAACGAGAAGCGCATGCTGCAAGAGGCTGTGGACAGCCTGGTGGACAATGGCCGCCGCGGGCGCGCTGTGAGCCGCAGCGGCAAGCGCAAGCTCAAGAGCCTGAGCGATCTGCTCAAGGGCAAGCAGGGCCGGTTCCGCCAGAACTTGTTGGGTAAGCGTGTGGACTATTCCGGTCGCTCGGTGATCGTGATTGGCCCGACGCTCAAACTGCACCAGTGCGGTTTGCCCAAGAAGATGGCGTTGGAACTCTTCAAGCCGTTTGTCATGCGCCGGTTGGTCGAATACAACTACGCGCATAACATCAAGAGCGCCAAGCGTATGGTGGACCGCTCCAGCCCCGAAGTTTGGGATGTGCTGGAGGAGATCTGCAAGGAGCGCCCGGTGCTGTTGAACCGTGCGCCGACGCTGCATCGTCTGGGTATCCAAGCCTTTGAGGTGATCCTGGTCGAGGGTAGCGCCATCCAGTTGCACCCGCTGACCTGTGCGGCGTTTAATGCTGACTTTGACGGCGACCAGATGGCCGTGCATGTGCCGCTGAGCGCGCAGGCTGTGCGCGAGGCACGCGAACTGATGCTGGCGAGCAAGAACCTGCTCAAGCCCAGCAGCGGCGATCCTATCGTCGGCCCGTCCAAGGATATGGTCATGGGCGTCTATTATCTGACGGTGATGGAGGAGCGGCGCAAGCCGCGCGTTGCCGTCGACAGCAATGGGGCTAATGGCGCGAATGGCAACGGGGCGGGACCGCAGTACCCGACCTTTGCCACCATGGACGAGGCGCAGTATGCCTACGACATGGGCATCATTAAATTGCGTGAGCCGATCCGTGTCTGGTTTACCAACAAGTATGACCAGATCCCGGTCGATCAACTGTTGATTGGGTCGGATCTGATGGCCGCCAAGGGTGAAGAGACTGGTATCAGCGAGCGTGTCTTGGATGCGCTGCAGACGCACGGGGTGATGACCGTGGGCGAGCTGATGGATCTCTACACCCAGGGCGAGAACAAGATGGTTGCGAGTATTGCCGACTTCGGCGTGGCGGCCATGAACGAGACGCGCGAGGCGTTGCGCGTGCTAGGGCTGCTGGGCGCAAGCTGGCCGACGGACCGGCTGATTACCACCACGGTGGGGCGCATCATCTTCAATCGTTCGCTGCCCGAAGAACTCTGGTTTGTCAACGACGTCCTCGACCGCAAGGGCGTGGACGCGGTGGTGGCCCGCTGCTATAAGCACTTAGGGCCAGACAACACCGCCGAGGTCGTGGACAACATCAAGGATTTGGGCTTCCACTATGCGACGCGCTCCGGCATCACCATTGCCGTCAGCGACATCCAGGTGCCTGAACAGAAGGCTGAAATCCTGGAGCGCACGACGCGCGAGGTGGAGCTTTCGGAACAGCAGTACCGCCGCGGTCTGATCACGGCTGAGGAGCAGTACAACAAGATCGTCGAACTGTGGACGCGGGCGACCGACGAAGTGACCGATGCCGTCAAAGGTCTGCTCAGCCCGGCGCATGGGCTGGGCGCGATGGCGCAATCGGGCGCGACCAAGGGCGGCATCAATCCCATCCGCCAGTTGGCAGGGATGCGTGGGTTGATGGCTGACCCCAATGGGCGTATTATCCCGCTGCCGATTCGCTCGAACTTCCGTGAAGGGCTGACGGCGCTGGAGTACTTCCTGAGCACGCACGGCGCACGCAAGGGTCTGGCTGACACCGCGCTGCGTACAGCCGACGCCGGGTATCTGACGCGGCGTTTGGTGGACGTGGCCCAGGATGTGATCATCACTGAGGATGACTGCGGCACAGCCGCAGGTATTTGGCTCGACGAGGCCACCGCCAAGGCCATTGGCGAAACCTTGGTCGAACGGATTTCAGGCCGGTTCCTGGCCGGGGATATCACCGATCCGCAGACGGGTGAGGTGCTGCTGCCCGCAGGGACGCTGCTCGATGAGGCCGCGTTGGCGACCGTGGCGCGCCACGATGTGAAGCGTGCCTATGTGCGCAGCGCGCTCAGTTGCGAAGCGCGCTTTGGCATCTGCAAGAAGTGCTATGGCGAAGACTTGGCACGCGGCGGCATCATCCGCATGGGCGAAGCGGTGGGCATCATCGCCGCCCAATCCATCGGCGAGCCGGGTACGCAGTTGACGCTGCGCACCTTCCATACAGGTGGTGTGGCCGGTACAGAGGATATTACCCAGGGTCTGCCGCGTGTCGAGGAGTTGTTCGAGGCGCGCAACCCCAAGGGTGAGGCCGTCATCGCCGAGATGGACGGTACAGTTGACATCTACTGGGAAGGCGAGGTGCGTATGCTCAAGGTGAGCCGCACCGACCTGAAGTCTCGAACAGTGGATATCCCGGCAGGGTACACGCTGCTGGTGGCGGATGGCGACCGGGTGCAGGATGATACGGTCATCGCCCTGCCGCCGGAAACTGAGAGCGTACCGGAAGCCACGGTGAACGAAGACGGCGAGACGGTGGAGGCAGTGGGCATCGTCGCGGGCATGGAAGGCGAGATCTTCCTGGAAACCAACGACGCTGGCACTGTCACCGGCACGATCCGCCGCGAAGACACCGAGGTCTGGGAGGTCGATATTCCGGCCAATGCGCGCCTGCGTGTCGATAAGGGCGCAGAGGTGAAGGCCGGTGAGCAGTTGACCGAGGGCGCGAAGAACCCGAAGGAGATTCTACGCATCCAGGGCCGCGAGGCTGCCCAGATGTATCTGCTGGAAGAGGTGCAGAAGGTCTATCGCAGCCAGGGCGTGAGCATTCACGACAAGCACATCGAGGTCATTCTGCGCCAGTTGCTGCGCCG
>CAZYQJ010000498.1:2571-4656 GCA_964649925.1 uncultured Litorilinea sp. | reverse complement strand
TCTGCGCATCGGCCACAGCGAGACGGTGCGCCTTTTGGCGCACAAGGCGGTGATTCTGCTGGAACCCACCTGTGGTCAGGTGGTGTGGCCGGAGAACGACCGGGCAAAGGCAGCCAGGTCGCACGCCGAATGATGTGCGGTACGGCAGGTGGCAGTGCCGTTACACTGGTACCGCCGCACGCACAACGGCGTGGGGGGGAATGGTGCACAGGGCGATGAGGAGTTGACGCTTTTGTAAGTCTCGCTTGCATCACTGAAGTGAGATGCCCGTTACACTGTGACAGTGCCTGTTCTGTCTCTGAGATGAGTTGTAACAGACTGGGTATCATGTATCAGAGTGGCGGGGCAGGATACGCGGTCTGATGGCGGGATGCACGGCGAAAGACAGACGAAAGGCAGTTCGTGTAACAGCCTCGTAGCGCTGTCCGCCACACAACCGTTGCCCGCAGCCTCGGCAGCAGCACCGGGACAAACCACCCTACGGCCCCGCGCTAGCCAGGTCACATCCAGACAGAAGCAGCGTGGTTGGCGCAGCAGTCCGTCTAGCCATCGGACCGTTCTGGAGCCAGTTCCACGGAATAGCGGATGGGCGTGCGATTGAGATAACGACGGCCGGAGTCCAGTTCTTCCAGCCCAATCGTGAGCAAGATGTTGACGATGCGCGACTGCGGCGCACCGTAGGCAGCAGCCATGCCGTCAATCAGCGCCACTATCTCTGGGTCCAGCCGGTAGGTGCGCGCCAGCCAGGCGAGTGGCTCGTCTGCTGTGTCGTTCATGGCCTCTTCCCCTGCACGTCCCTCTCAGGTGGATGCCCTGCGCCACCGTGCTTGTCCCGCTTCACCCCGCTTCAGCCCTGAAGCGGTGAGGAAAGGGTGCTGAAAGGGCGACTCCAGGAGCGGTCCCGACCGCTATGACGCTCCCACGCGTGACGGCCGATGTGCCCCTTGGTATGTAACTGATCCAGCTTCGCACCTCTATCACTCATTATACCCAGTGCCACACAGCCGTCTGCGCCAATTGGTACCCATTGGCGCAGTGACTTGCAAGGCCGGCGTGTGGTACGTGTTGGTGCGCCGCTCACCTCACCCGCACCAAGTCAGACGCAACGCGCCATTCGCCTGACAAAGCTACTGAAATCTTCACGATCAATGACCCTCACTTGTATGAACTTGCCATGATAATTTGGAGCCTGCAAAGGGTTGAACCTGCAGATCAGACCTATCATGGACACAATCGCTGTGCACAAAAAACGTCACTTGCCGCACGCTCTCGGGTGCGTCCTTGTTGCTGCTTGGCTGCTAGCTGGTTGCAGCACTCTACAGGCTGCCCCGCTGCCGATGGTGGACTTGACGGAACGTTCCTCGCTCCCGGCCACGACGGCTACAGAGCCGCGCCCATTGCGGCTGGCCGTCGCCGCCATCATGTCGCCTCAAGGCACGGCGGACAGCTATCAGGAGTTGGCGAATTATCTGAGCAAAGCCCTAGACAGGCCGGTCGAACTGGTCCAACGTCGTACCTATGCTGAGACCAATGCCCTGATTGCCAGGGGAGAGGTGGACTTTGCCTTTGTCTGCACGAGCGCATATTTGGAGGGCGCTGAGGCGGCTAGCATGGAATTGCTTGTTGCCCCCACCATCGACGGCGAGTCGACCTACTACTCGCAACTGATTGTGCCGCGCACTAGCTCTACCACGACCATCGAAGATCTGCGCGGCCGCACCTTCGCCTTCACCGATCCCATGAGTTTGAGCGGTCGCGTTTATCCAACCTATCTGGTGCAACAGCTGGGTGACCAGCCGGAAAGCTTTTTCGGCGACATCTTCTTTACCTATAGCCATGACCGCGCGATTGAGGCAGTGGCCGCTGGCGTGGCCGACGGCGCGGCCGTCGATAGCCTGGTACTGCGCTATGCGCTGGCGCGTACTCCACAACTGGCAGACAGAATCAAGATCATCCACACGTCGCCTCCCTACGGCATCCCGCCAGTCGTGGTCCCCAAGAGCCTGCCCGTACGCCAGCGCGTCGAACTGCAGGGGTTGCTGCTCGCCATGCATGAGGACCCCGAAGGCCACTTGGTCCTGGCGC
>CAZYQJ010000498.1:0-2561 GCA_964649925.1 uncultured Litorilinea sp. | reverse complement strand
AAGCCTATGCCAGCGCCCGCCTGCTTGTAGCCCAAACCGATCTGACCCCGCTGCCATCGAAGGGGGCCTCGCGATGAACGCGGCGGTGGATCTGCCTGTCCCTTGGGTCCGGATCCGGCGTCCAATGCGGCGGCTCTGGCAGATCCTGGGCAGCGTCAGTGTCCGGACCAAGATCCTGGGCATTGTCCTGATCATGACGGTGCTCCTGGGGTTAACCGTCACCTGGCAGGTGCGCAGCGTGATGGACCGGGTCTTCTTAGGAGAGCTGGAGAATCGCGGCTACTCGGTGGCCAGCGACCTGGCGGCACGCAGTGTGGATCCGATCCTGCTCAACGATACCTACGCGCTCTATCAGCTGATCCATGAGACAGTTGCGAACCACCCAGATGCGCTGTATGCCTTTGTCCAAGATGGCGACGGGGCCATCCTCGCTCACACCTTTGGCGAGGCCGGTTTTCCCATACGCCTATTGGATCCAGAACTCATGCAATACGCTGAGCCTCACGCGACCAGTCCTATGCATCACCTGCGGTACGCCACGCCCGATGGGGTCGTGCATGAGTTCAGCGCGCCGATTTTCCCGGATCGCGGCCATGTGGTGCGCCTCGGGCTGACAGAAACGCGCCTGGCAAGCATTGTCAACGCCACGACCGCCCAGATGCTCTTTACAACCTTGCTTGTGACCTTGTTGGGCATCGCGGCGGCCATTGCCCTCACCTGGCTATTGACTCATCCGATTCGAGCCCTGGTCGCCACGGCGCGTCAGGTGGGCGCAGGCAATCTGGAAGCACGGGCCGAGCACTGGGCCGACGACGAAATCGGCGATCTGGCTGATGCGTTTAACCAGATGGTGGACCATCTTGCGACGAGCCGCCGCGCCCTGGCGGACAAGGAAGAAGCACGTACGCTGTTGCTCAAGAAGCTCATCACGGCCCAGGAGGAGGAACGCCGCCGCATTGCCCGCGAATTGCATGACGGGGTAGGGCAGGTGCTGACCTCGTTGATCGTCGGCAACCAGATGGCCGCACAGACGTCGGATCTGCCTGCCATCCAGGCCAAGAACCGTGAGATGTGCCAGATCGCGACCGAAACCCTGCAGGATGTACGCATGTTGAGCCGGCAGTTGCGCCCCAGCATCATGGATGACCTGGGCCTGGCCGCGGCTCTGGAACGCTACGCTGAGGACTTCGCCCATCTTTATCCCGCACTCAGCGTCGACCTTCATTGCGAGGCGCTGGAGCGGCTGCCTGAGTTGGTGGAGATCACGCTCTATCGCATCATCCAGGAAGCCATGACCAATGCGGCGCGCCACAGTCGCGCCACCACGGTTGGCGTGCTGGTGCGGCGGCGCGAGCGGGGCGTACAGGCCATCGTCGAGGACAACGGCACCGGTTTCGACCCTGCCGCCGCCCGCAGCGCAGCGCGCAGCGTTGGGCTTCATGCCATGAACGAGCGCGCCGAGTTGCTGGGCGGCAGGCTCGACATCGAGAGCAACAGCAGCGGCACGACTATCTATGTTGAGATACCGCTATGAAACCTATTCGCATTTTGATTGCTGACGACCATGCTGTCCTGCAGGCCGGACTGGAGTCCATGCTCAATGCTCAGCCCGACATGCAGGTCATCGGCATGGTAAATGACGGGCATGACTGTGTGCGCCAAGCGATGCTGCAGCAGCCGGATGTGATCCTGCTGGACATCAACATGCCCCGCTGCAACGGGCTGGAGGCGCTAGAGCTACTGCGCGCCCAGGCTCCCGCGTGCAAAGTCCTGGTACTGACCATGCACGACGACAGCGGCTATCTGCGTCAGGTGATGGGTTCAGGCGCAGCCGGTTATGTGCTCAAACAAGCGGCGGGCAGTGAGCTGCTGGCGGCCATCCGCGCGGTACATCAAGGCGGTGTCTATTTGCATCCGGCCCATGCCCAGGTGCTGATGGGGGCATCCCCCGTTGCCTCCAGCGAGCCGCCTGCACCCGCCGTTGAGGGTGAGATCCATGATCGCCTGGCGTTGCTCAGCGAGCGCGAGTCACAGATTTTTCGCCTGGTTGCCCTTGGCTACCGCAACCAAGAGATCGCCGATGAACTAATGCTAAGCGTCAAGACGGTAGAGACCTACAAATCACGCCTCATGCAGAAGCTGGGCGTCACCTCGCGCGTCGCCCTTGTGCGCTATGCCGTCGAACTCGGCCTGCTGGATTCCTCCGTGTAGCGGCGTCCCAAGCGTGTCAGGGAACTCCCTGACACGCTTGCCCCTGTCATCAAGCGTTCCCTGACAAGGTCTCAAGCTTTCCCTACTGGTGGGCAGATCCCTTTACGCCTAGACTGGTCGTGTACGTCTTACACACGTCCGGAATCCAGGAGTAAACCCCTATGCCCGATCACATTGTAGCTGAAAATATCCTTGTCCGAATGCAGGCCGACCTCCAGCGTGCGCTGGAAAAGCCGGTCAGCGAGCGGCGCTGGGGCATGGTGATCGACCTACGACGGTGTGCGGGCTGCCACGCCTGTACCATTAGCTGCGTAGCTGAGAACAAACTACCGCCCGGCGTCGTCTCTCGT
>CAZYQJ010000497.1:2963-4664 GCA_964649925.1 uncultured Litorilinea sp. | reverse complement strand
TCAGCCGCCAGTTTATCGAGCAGCATGGCGGGCAAATGTGGGTGGAAAGCGAAGTAGGCCGGGGCAGTTGCTTTGCCTTCCGCCTGCCGATCTTCCCGTACGATTCGCCGCCTCCCAGTTCAGGGCGCTGGATACAGGAGGATTGGATGTGGCGCGACCGATCGGATCGCCCCCCCCTGCCGCGCGAGCCTTACCGCCGTCGCTTGATCGTGTGGGATCAGGACGATCACCTGATGCATGCCCTGGCAGAACAGACCGATGACGTCGAATTTGTGCCCTGCTATAGCCTGGACGAGTTGTTGGCGGCGTTGGAAGAATGTCCGGCCCATGCCATTCTGGTCAGCGCCACCTCGCCCGACCAGGTCTTTCCCATCGTCGACCATATCCGCGGCGTGGTGGATGACACGCCGGTGATCGGCTATTGCCTGCCCGAACATCACGACGCAGCCGCCACCGCAGGCGCGCTGGACTATCTGACCAAACCGATTACACGTGCCGATCTACGCAGCGTGCTGCAGGCCGCCGGGCAGCCGCTCCGGCAGGTCATGGTGGTGGACGACGACCCGGACTTTCGCCAGCTATTGGCGCGCATGCTGCACACCCTTGCCCCGCAGTTAGCCGTGTGGGAAGCGGGCGACGGCGACAGCGCACTCACGCTCATGCAAGAAACAACGCCCGATCTCCTGTTCCTGGACATCAACATGCCCAACCTGGACGGCTGGCAGTTATTGGCCGCCATCAACCAAGACCCGCGGTTCAGTACGCTGCCCGTGGTCATCGTTTCGGCTCAAGACCCGGTGGAAGAGCCGCTGCAGAGCGGGGTAATGGTGGCAGCCTTGGGTGAGGGGATTGCGTTTAGTAAGCTTCTGCCTTGTTCTCTGGCCTTATCAGACCTGCTCTTGAACCCAGAGTCAACGCCTGATCCAACGCTTGAATCAGTTCCGAACGGCGCACCGGCTTAGGGACATAGCAAGCAGCCCCCAACGCCAACGCCAGTTCTTCCTGGCGTACCACTGAGCAGACCACCACCGGGATCGAACGTGTCTCCGGGTTGTCATGCAGCCGGGTCAAGATTTCCCAGCCATCCATATCCGGCAGCATCACGTCCAGCAAGACGATATCCGGCGGGTGGGCCTCGATCTGTTCAAATACAGCCTGGCCGGTGGCGGCATGGATCACGCGATAGCGTGTGCGTTCCAGATAGCGACGATAGACATGGACGATATCGGCGTTGTCGTCCACGACTAACAACCTGACAGGCCGGATACGCGACAGACGGATGCGAAACACAGCCATATCGCCTGTGCGCATCACGTCACACTGCCCCCCGTGCATGGAGACTGTCTCGACGATAAATTCGCTCGTCACCGGGACGCTGGGCGGGATGGGCGTTCCCGTGAGAAAAATCTCGACGCTGGCATCATCCGCCGCCATGCGTACCGTGACCTGCGCCCGGCTCGACGCCTGCGCCAGTTTTTGGATGGCGACCAGCAAGATTTGGCGCAGCACCGAAGGGTGAAGCGCCACTTCTATCCCCGGCGTCACCGGCTCGACCACCAGGCTGGCATCGATATGCGCGGCTAAGCCTTTCTCCAACCGAATGACTTGATCCATCACCGACCCTACATCGGCAATAGCGCCTGGGTCAGACGCTTCAAGCACCGCCAACTCCTGGTGTACTTGCGAACGCCAGGTGGTTTC
>CAZYQJ010000497.1:0-2863 GCA_964649925.1 uncultured Litorilinea sp. | reverse complement strand
GGTAATACCCAGCCGTTCGGCGGTCTCCTCTTGGGTCAATTCTTGCACATAGCGACAGGAGAGCAGTTCATAGAGGCGGCGGCTGCGCGCCGTCGGCGGCACGTCTGCGCCCGGTTGCAGTTGTTGGATGGCGGCGATCACCATTTGCTGCACCGATCCAGCCGGGGAAGACCGCCCGCGCGTCAAGATGGCCGTCAGGCCCGGCGGCGGCTGGTAGATTGGGTCGTAAAGATGGGTGAGGGCTTCGCGCAATTCTTGGGCAAAGCCATCGAATGTGTACATGACTGTCTACGGAACTAGGGGCACAGATACGATTCGACTGGTTGCGCGGGTATCGAGTAAGGCTGTACATGTCCGCTGCATGTCCGTATCATGACCTAAGAGGGGCCTTGTGAGGGCCCCAACCGTATGGCTACACTAACATAGTAGACCGAGTACCGTCAAGCTGTCTGTTCCAGTCCCCGAGTTCAGAGGCAGCCTGCCCCCAGACCAGTTGACGCTCAGGGCTTGCCCGGCGGCGCTGGCGTATCGGTAGGTTGACGCTCCCTGGCAGTTAGGTTCACATGTCTGCAGTTTCTTCTCTAGGAAAAGGAGCATTCCATGGTAAACCAGCGGACAGTCAGCCGGCGACAATTTCTCCGCATCGCCGGTGTAGGTGCATTCACCGTCGCGCTTGCAGCCTGCGCTTCGCCTAGCGCCCCATCGGCCCCTGCGGAGGAAGCGGGTGAGGGCGGCGCAGCGCCAAGCCAGGCCAAAGTGCTGTTACGCATCCAGGCGAACGAGCAGGAAGAGGCTCCCGTCGTCGATCTTTTCAAAGAGACACACACCGATATCGATGTCGAGTTCTTCAACATCACCGGTATTGACCACGAAGAAGTCGCGAGCAAAATCCTTTCGATGGTAGCCGCGGGCCAAACCCTTGACCTGGGTTATGCCGCCACCGAGGCCACCCAGTTGTACGCAGGCCAGGGCTTGTCGCTGCCCCTAGACGAATACGTCCAGGCGTCCGAGGCCGAATTCCAGGAATACTTCTCGGATGTCCACCCGGCGTTGGTGGAAGCGTTCATGTACGAGGGCAGTTTGTACCAGTTGCCGCGCGACTTCAATGCCGCCAATATGTACTACAACACCCAACTCTTTGCCGAAGCGGGCTACGAGCATCCTGCCGCGGACTGGACGAAGGAAGACTTCTACGAAATCGCCAGCGCCACGACCAAACGCGATGCCAGCGGCCAAACAGAGACCTTTGGCTATGCCTGGACCAATCGCCTGTGGGGGAGCTGGATGCCCTGGATCTTTGTCAACGGCGGCAATATCCTGGTGGAAGAGCGCGCCCCCGGCGGCGAATGGCTGTGGGACACCTTCTATGCCGACGACCCGGCGGCAGAAGGCCGCGGCGGCGGCTGGCGGTGGCCCGCTCCCAAGGCCAACGATCCGGCCAATGTCGAAGCGTTGGAGTTTGTCATGCAGTTGACGCAGGAAGGCATCGCCCCGGCCATCGAACTCGGCGGCGGCGAAACGCTGCAGGGCTTCTTCACCAGCAACAAACTTGCCATGACACCAGCGGGCGGCTTCTGGTCGGGCGGGCTGTTCAATACAGGCATGGAACCAGGCACCTTTGATGTGCAGCTCTTCCCCAAATGGAAGAACCAACGTCACCAGTTCGGCACCGGCGCTAACTTCATCTTCACGGAGTCCGAACACAAAGACCTGGCCTGGGAGTATGCCAAGTTCTATGTGAGCAAACCGGCCATGGAGGCTCACGGCATCTTCACGCCGTACACGCTGACCACGCCATCGCGCCGATCCATGAACACAGCGGAACGCTACGCCGAGACCGGGCCGGAACACTGGCAGGTCTTCTATGACACGCTGGACAAGCACCCGGACACCGCACCGATCCCCGCGCCGCCTATCTCCAACCCCATGACGACGATCTTCACCACCTACACGGCGCGCGCCATGACAGGTGAACTCGACGCTCAAGCCGCGCTCGACGGGATGCAGCAGGAACTGGAAGAGCTTTACGCTCGATCCGGTCAGAACATGTATGCCGTTGAGGGATAGTTGTATTGTGCCGTCCTGGTCATAAATGATCCGGACGGTGGGGGCGAAGCAGGGCAGGCTGGCCATCAGTTCAGTCTGCCCTGCTGTCCGCCCTGGCTAGACAAAGGAGTCGTTATGGAATCTACGTCGTCAACGCCCGCCGCTGCGCTTCGTCCCGCCCGTACGCGTGGAGGGCTGACCTCCAACACCCTGAGCGGCATGGCGAAACGCAAAGCGTTGATGGGTTATCTCTTTCTGACGCCCACCATCCTGGGTATCTTGATCTTCATCGCCGGGCCGGTGTTGGTGTCATTTGGACTGAGCTTCTACTCCTGGAACGTCTTCCAGCCCCCTACCTTTCTGGGCATAGACAATTATGTGCGGCTCTTCACCGATCAGCGGGTGCTCACCGGGTTTTACAACACGCTGCGTTTTGTGTTGATGGCCGTGACGCTGCAAGTCACGCTGGCATTGGCCCTGGCGCTAGCGCTGCAACGCCACATGCCCAAAACGTTGCGCTACTTCTTCCGGTCCGCCTATTTCCTGCCCCTGCTCATGTCGGGCGCAGCGGTCTCGATCTCGCTGGCCTACATGTTCCACCGCGAGTTCGGCGTCATCAACTACTATTTGGGGCTGCTCGGGGTGCCGCGTATCTCCTGGCTCAATTCGTCTGAAGTCGTGATGTATACCATCGTGTTGACCTCCGTATGGCACAACGTGGGCTTCACGTTCATCATCTTCGTTGGCGGTTTGGGCAACATCTCACCAGAAATCTTGGATGCAGCCGATGTGGATGGCGCGCACGGCTGGGCGCGCT
>CAZYQJ010000496.1:0-4667 GCA_964649925.1 uncultured Litorilinea sp. | reverse complement strand
GAACATCTGGGGTTGAGCATTATGCATGAGCGGGCGGAGGCCATCGGCGCACAGCTTCAGGTCGAAAGCCATCTGGAGGGCGGCACCCAGGTCACGATTCGCTGGCCTGCGGTCTAGACAGCCTGTCGATGCTAACCTGTGCAAATCCGGGCGGCTTTGTCCATCCTGCGGTTTTTGGTCTATAATGACGTGTTGGTATAACCCTAAACAAGCGATGGCGAATTAGACGGGGACTGTGACTGTGAATGACGGGGAACCAATCCGCGTAATGCTGGTAGACGACCATGCGGTTGTGCGCAGTGGTCTATCCGCATTTCTGGCTGCCTTTGACGACCTAGAACTTGTCGGAGAAGCAGCCGACGGGTCCGAGGCGGTTGCTTTGTGCAGCCGCGTGCAGCCGGATGTGATCCTGATGGACCTCGTCATGCCGCGCATGGATGGCGCAACTGCCACGCGCATCATTCGGGAGAAGTATCCGGCTGTGCAGATCATCGCGTTGACCAGCTTCAAGGAAGATGAGTTGGTGCAAAACGCGCTGATGTCGGGCGCGATTGGTTATCTGCTCAAAAACGTAGGCGCGTATGATCTGGCGAAGGCGATCCGCGCGGCCCATGCGGGGCGCGCCACGCTGGCGCCCGAAGCCGCCGAAGCGTTGATCCACACAGCGCGCACCGCGGGCATGCCGGTCCCTGGCCACGACCTCACCGAGCGCGAACGTGAAGTGTTGGCGTTGATGGTGGAGGGGTTGAACAATACTGAAATCTCGGAGAGGCTGATCGTCAGCAAGTCTACCGTCAAATTCCACGTCAGCAACATCCTCTCGAAGCTGCACGTCTCGAGCCGCACCGAAGCTGTGGCGTTGGCGCTGCAAAAGAACCTGGTTCGTTAACGCCTGCTGAAGCGATGCACCAGTTTTTGCTTCATGCCCCTGGTCATGTGACCAGGCCGTTGCCTCGACGTGCGGACAGCCTCAAAACTCGTCTAATGTGGGGTGTTTGCTGCGCCCGCGCGCAGTACAGTGGCGATTGGGCTGGCTCATCATGTGCCGCCTCGTCGTCGTCTGGAACGGCGCAGGCTGTTTAGGTCTGCGCCGCGACGGGGTTGACGGAGGGTATGCCTGATGGTGATCGACCCGACCCAACTGCAAGCCTATCTTGCCCAGCTTCATGGCCGCACCGTGCGGCTGATCAACACGCGCGGCCTGAGTGACCAGCGTGTCTCTGCGGCGGCCACATCCACCAGCCCGGGAGCGGCGCTGAAGGTCTTTGGCTATGGCCGCCCGCTTTTGATCGAGTATGAGATTGAGGGGGAGCCGGACCCCGTGCGCGTGGTGCTGCATACCGCGCCTGCCAACCAGTTTGGTCATGAGAACCGCGCCGACCGCGCCGCCCAACTGCTGCTCGCCTATGACACCTATAACAGCCTGCCCCAGCACACCCCGGCGTTGGATGTGGGTGCGCTCACCGCAGATGGCGGCCAGACGCCCGATGGATCGCCCATCTTGCGGCTGCACTCGCTGCGCGACAGCGATGAGTTCTTTTTGCTCTCGCAGTTTGTCAGCGGCGACCCCTATGCGCTGGACTTGCAGCGGCTGCGCGATGGCGGCGACCTGACCCCCCTGGACCTGGCGCGGGCGCGCGCCCTGGCGAGTTATCTGGCCGAGATCCATGCCGTCCCGTTTACGGGGCCGGATGAACGCAGCGCCGATGCTGGCGGCATGAACCGGGGCGCGCTCTACCGCCGCCGCATCCGCGACACGATTGGCAGCGGCGAAGGCATCATGGGGCTGGTGGACAGCTACCCGCCTGATTTTGCGCTGGTAGATGATGCCTGGCTGCAGGCTGTGGAAGAAGCCTGTGTGCGCTGGCGTTGGAAGCTCAAGCGGCGCAGCCGCCGGTTACGCCAGGTGCATGGCGACTTCCATCCCTTCAACATCCTCTTTGACGGCCCCACCGACTTTACGCTGCTCGACCGCAGCCGCGGCGCATGGGGCGAACCGGCGGACGACGTGAGTTGCCTGGCGATCAACTATCTCTTTTTTGGGCTACAGCGTGCCGACCGCCTCGCCACCCCCTTTGCCGATCTATGGGATATCTTCTGGGATACCTATTTGACGCAGACAAAAGACAGTGAATTGCTGGAGGTGGTTGCGCCGTTCTTGGTGTGGCGCGCTTTGGTGTTAGCCAGTCCGGTCTGGTATAACGTGGCGGATGCCGTGCGGCTGGCATTCTTCCGCTTGATCCGGCGTGTGCTGGAGGAGCCGGTCTTCGACCCACAGCGCATCGACGACTACCTGGCAGCGCCGCTATGACGTCGACTTCGGGCTGGGCGCTGTGGTTTACCGGTCTTCCGGCTTCGGGCAAAAGCACGCTGGCGCGCACGCTGCAGGCGGCATTAGCGGGCCGCGGCGTGCAGGCCGTGGTGCTGGATTCGGACACGCTGCGCCCTATCCTGGCCCCAGAGGCAGGATATGCTCCGGCAGATCGTGACGATTTTTACCGGCGGTTGGTGGATTTGGCTGAACTGATCGTCACGCAAGGGGTCAATGTGATCCTGGCCGCTACCGCCAACCGCGCCGATCACCGGGAACCGGCGCGGCGGCTGCCGCGCTATCTGGAGGTCTGGGTGCGTTGTTCGCCTCAAGTCTGTGAGGCGCGTGACCCCAAGCGTCTCTATGCACGCGCTCGCGCGGGCGAGATTCACAACCTGCCGGGTGTGGACGCTGTCTATGAACCCCCTGCCTCCCCCGACTGGATCATCGACAGCGACCGCCTTTCTCCCCAGGCGGCTGTAGCGGCGCTACTGGATCGCTTTGTGTGGCTGGCGGACCCGCCTCACCTAGTCAAGTGACTAGGCGCAAAACCATTCCTCTGTCGGGGACTTTTTCTGTCCAGGTGTATGGCAGAATTTGAACCTAGTTCGCATACACTGAGGCAAGCGTGCGCTATGATGCTGTGGCGGGTTAACAGACCGCATAGATTTGGTATGGTTTTGAGAGTTGTTTGATTTCGCAAGACAAGGAGAAACAACTGATGGCAAACCTTCCACACAGCCCTGTAGGTTTGGAAACTCACGGTATTCGTAAGCCCGATAACATCTACTGGTCGCTGCCTACGCCGCTGCTGTATGAACACGCCATTCGCCGCCGCGAAGGCCGGTTGGCCCATCTGGGGCCGCTGGTTGTCCGCACAGGGCAGCACACGGGCCGATCCCCCAAAGATAAGTTTATCGTGAGGGACAGCCAGAGCGAAGCGCACGTCGCCTGGGGCAAGGTCAACCAGCCGATGACCCCGGAGGACTATGAGAGCTTGCATCACCGGCTGATGTCCTACCTGCAGGGGCGTGATCTCTATGTGCAAGATTGTTTTGCCGGTGCAGACCCCGACTATCGCATCCCGATCCGCATCGTGACCGAAACGGCCTGGCATTCACTCTTTGCGCGCAACCTGTTTATCCAGGCCAACCAGGAAGAACTGGCGCGGCATGTACCGGAGTTTACGGTGATCCAGGCGCCGAACTTCCACGCTACGCCCGAAGAAGATGGGACTAATTCTGAAGTCTTCATCGTGGTCAACTTCACGCTTAAGCAGGTGTTGATCGGTGGCACACAGTACGCTGGCGAGATCAAGAAATCGATCTTCAGCGTCATGAACTATCTGCTGCCCTTCAAACAGGTGCTGCCCATGCACTGTTCGGCCAATTACGGCCCCAATGGGGATGTGGCCGTCTTTTTCGGGCTGTCGGGAACCGGCAAGACCACCCTCTCCACCGACCCGTCGCGCACGCTGATTGGCGACGACGAGCACGGCTGGAGTGACAATGGCATCTTCAACATGGAAGGCGGCTGTTACGCCAAGACCATCCGGCTTTCAGCTTCCGCCGAACCAGACATCTATGAGGCCACGCGCAAATTTGGCACGATCTTAGAGAACGTGGGCTATAACACCGAGACCGGGCGCATTGACCTGAACGACGATTCGTTGACCGAGAACACGCGCGCCGCCTATCCCATCAGCCATATCCCGCGTGCTACGCGCCAGGGGCTGGGCGGTCATCCCACCAATATCATCATGCTCACCGCCGACGCCTATGGGGTGCTGCCGCCGATTGCCAAGTTGACGCCCAACCAGGCCATGTATCACTTCCTTTCGGGTTATACAGCGCGTGTCGCCGGTACGGAGAAGGGCGTCACCGAACCCCAGGCCACCTTCAGCGCCTGTTTTGGCGAACCGTTCATGGTGCAGTCGCCCATTGTCTACGCCACGCTGCTGGGCGAACGGATCGCCGAACACAATGTCGATGTGTGGCTGATCAACACGGGGTGGAGCGGCGGCCCCTACGGAGTGGGCAAGTGCATGAATATCGGCTACACACGCGCCATGGTCAGCGCTGCGCTGGAAGGCCAACTGCGCGATGTGTCCATGCGGCATGACCCGCTCTTCAATTTGGCTGTACACCTGGGCAGATAAGACGGCTTATGATGCTCAGGCCATGAAACTGGCAGAGATGTTCCGCCAGAACTTTGAGCGTTTTGCAGATGATGTGCCCGCCGAGATCGCCGAAGCAGGCCCGCAGCCTGTGCGTGCATAGAACCGGGCAGACTGAGCGTGGAGAGGGGGCAGCGTGCTGTCCCCTGTGTCCTACCGGCGGCTTCAAGGCGGCTTCTC
>CAZYQJ010000495.1:0-4685 GCA_964649925.1 uncultured Litorilinea sp. | reverse complement strand
GATTGAGGGGTGAACTATGACCGATCAAGCTCGCACCCAGACCACCGGAACCCCAGCCTACCGCAATCCCACGCTGCCCGTGACGCAGCGCGTGGCAGACCTCTTGGCCCAGATGACCCTCGAGGAGAAGATCGCCCAACTCGGCAGCGTCTACATCTTCGAGTTGTTGAGCAATCAGCAGTACGATGCTGCCAAGGCAGACGCCCGGCTGGGGCAGGGCATCGGCCAGATCACGCGCCTGGCCGGGGCCAGCAGTTTGGAACCCGCTGCCTGCGCCCGGCTTGCCAACCAGGTCCAGCGCTACCTGGTTGAACAGACGCGGCTGGGCATCCCGGCCATGATCCATGAAGAGTGCTGCAGCGGCTACACGGCGCGCAGCGCCACCAGCTTCCCACAGATTATCGGCCTCGCCAGCACATGGATGCCCGAGTTGGTCGAGGCGATGACCCAGGTAATCCGGGAGCAGATGCGCGCCGTGGGCGCGCACCAGGGGCTTGCGCCAGTGCTGGACGTAGGCCGCGACCCGCGCTTCGGGCGCATCGAGGAGACCTTTGGCGAAGACCCCTATCTCATCTCGCGCATGGGCGTTGCCTACATCCGCGGCCTGCAGGGCGACAACCTGGCCGAAGGGATCGCGGCGACCGCCAAGCATTTTGTGGGCTACAGCGTCGCCGAGGCCGGGCTAAACTGGGCGCCCGCGCACATCCCGCCACGCGCCCTGCGCGAGGTCTACCTGGCCCCCTTCGAGGCAGCGGTGCGCGAGGCCAACGTGCGTTCCGTGATGAACGCCTATCACGATCTCGACGGTGTGCCCTGCGGCGCGTCCAGGTGGTTGTTGACCGACTTACTGCGCGGCGAGTGGGGCTTTGACGGGATCGTCGTCTCAGACTACATGGCGATCAACCAGCTAGCCGCATGGCACAAGTTGGCGGCGGATAAGGCCGACGCAGCGCTGCTGGCGCTCGACGCAGGCATGGATATTGAACTTCCCTCTACCGACTGTTTCGGCGCGCCCCTGGTGGACGCGGTGCGCAGCGGCGTGGTCGCCGAATCCACCATCGATGCGGCTGTGGCGCGCGTGCTCACGATGAAGTTTGAACTTGGGCTGTTTGAGCAGCCCTATGTAGACGAGGGCAAGGTGCTGGAGGTCTTTGATACGCCCGATCAGCGCCGCCTGGCGCGGACGCTGGCTGAAAAATCAATGGTGCTGCTCAAGAATGCAGAGGGCGCATTGCCCCTGTCTCGGGATCTCAAATCCATTGCCGTCATCGGCCCCAACGCCGATAGCGTGCGCCACCTGCTGGGCGACTATTCCTATCCGGCGCATATAGACATCCTGGTCCAGTCGCACGGGCAGGGGGTGAGTGAAACGCCGCTGCCTGATTCGCTGGAACTGGCGGATACCTTTGTGCCCATCATCAGCGTGCTTCAGGCCATCCGTGACAAGGTAGGGCCTGATGTCGCGGTTCACTATGCGCAAGGGTGTGATGTGCTGGGGGATCGACGAGACGGCTTCAACGCCGCGGTTGAAGCAGCGCAGGCAGCAGAGGTGGCCGTGGTCGTGGTGGGCGACAAGTCGGGCCTCACCCTCGATTGCAGCACCGGCGAGTTCCGCGACCGGGCGACGCTGGGGCTGCCCGGCGTTCAGGAGGAACTGGTGCGCGCGATCATCGCCACCGGGACCCCTGTGATCATGGTGCTGGTCAACGGCCGCCCCTTTGCGCTGCCCGAACTGGTGGAGCAGGCCGCGGCGGTGCTGGAGGCGTGGCTGCCGGGCGAAGAAGGTGCAGCCGCCATCGCCGATGTGCTCTTTGGCGACGTCAACCCTGGCGGCAAGTTGCCTGTCACGGTGCCGCGCAGCGTGGGCCAGGTCCCGATCTACTACGGCCAGCGTCCCTCAGGCGGACGATCATTCCTCTACGGCCCCTATGTGGACGAGAGCAATGAACCCCTCTTCCCCTTTGGTTTTGGGCTGAGCTATACGACCTTCACCCTGGACGATCTGCACATCAGCGTCAGTGAGGTCACCCCTAGCGACACGGTGGAGGTGCAGGTGCGTGTACGCAACACGGGCAGCCGCGCCGGTGATGAGGTTGTCCAGCTTTACACGCGCACCAACGGGGCCAGCGTCACACGCCCGGTCAAGGAACTGCGCGGCTTTGCGCGCGTAAGCCTGTCGCCGGGCGAGACCAAAACCGTGACCTTCCGGCTGCCGGTGGCGATGCTCAACTACTATGACCTTCAGATGCGGCGCGTCGTCGAGCCAGGGCAGATCGAGGTGATGGTGGGCACGTCGGCGCGCGATATTGCGGCCAGCGGCGTCTTTACCATTACAGGGCCGACGGTGGAGATAGGCCTGGATGCGCCGCGGGCAAGTGCGGTCCATGTGAGTTGAACTGCCTAACCCGATTGGGGTTCAACCAGCATTGATGTTCGCTCACCAACAATCATAAACGCCTGTCCTAGTCATAAAACCAGACGCGCCCGCGGGCGCGTCTGGTTTTGCGGGTTTCCTTCCTGTAAGTCTAGATAAACCGGTGCTACTGCCCCGCAACCGCCTCCTTCTCCACCACGGGCAGATAGGTATACAGGGCTTCTTCATAGGTGACGGTGAAGGTGCGCCTGCCCATGGTAATCGGTACGGAGATGATGCAGCCGTGACCATATATCCCGCTGGTGCGTGTGACAAACCAGAACAGTTCTTCCTCGGCACGGTCTGGATCAACATCGAATTCCTCATCCAGCCCCAGGAATTCACACGCTTCGGTTACGAATGGCCCACCACGAAAGGCTTGAAGCGATGGAGACGCGACCCGCAACAGCAGCAGACATTCCTCTTCCAGATCACATTGGTCGCCGGTAAGGTCGGTCAGTTCCATGCCGCCCTGCGCGGCCATCGTCGACGGCACGATTTCGATCTGCCGTGTCGAAAGCAACTCGTCTTGATCCGAAAGCACACGGACAGTCAGGGCGGGTTGCTCGCCAAGTTCATTGCCTGAATGGGAGGTCGCCTCAAGCGTGAGCGTCCGGCGCGCGGCGACCGAGGCTGTCCAGCGGTAAATACGCCCTTGGTCAGAGTTCGCCACAAGATCCACCTCCTGCGACCAGCTTTCCGGCCCAGCCAATCCGGACTCAACCACAATGAGCGCCGTAAAGGTGACGACCTGGCTGGGATGCGTGTTCGCTACGGAAAGCGCGAACTCGACCGGAGCGCCGCCGATTGGGGCCTCGACTGGAATGTCTATCGAAATGGCAAGGTTGTCCGTGGCATCGGGCGCAGCCGTTTCATCCGGCACATCCGTTTCAGCGGGCATAGATGCCTGGGCAAAGGCCGTTTCTGCAACAATCAAGCTACCCAGCAATGCACAGCACCAGACCAGCAACCACCATCCCAAGGTCTTCGCCATTGAGTTACCGATCGATTTACCCATCTTTCCTCCTTAACCTGAACAGGGTCAAAGCATCCGCAAACAGACGTTCAAGGTCTTACCAGGAAGTTCATCTATCGATAAGCAAGGGCGATACGAGCTTACCACTGTTCGTCTCCTGACACCAGACACAACTCATCCGGCTTTGCCCCGTCAGGTATCTGTCTTGGGCTAGAGTGAGGGCAAGGTGACAGCCGGGTGGCGGCCACACCCGTATTCTGGAGGCATCACACAGACAGGCACAAAGACAGTGATGGGATGTACGCTTGGGGAATGCGAAGATAGCGAGGGAATTTATGCAAGCTGAAGAGTTTTTCCAGCGTGTTCAAGACTATGCAGGGCTGGACACCAGCGAGGAGGCGCAGCAGGTAACAGAGGCGGTTTTGTCCACACTAGGGGAACGCATCTACCGGACGGAACAGGCGGACTTGGCGGCGCAACTGCCGCGCGGCATCAAGGAGTTCCTGGTAACAAAACAACCTCCAGAAAATACGCCGGGCGATGTCCAACGTTTTACACTGGAGGAATTTTATAGCCGGGTCGGCGCACGTTCAGGTGTGCGCTATGGCCAGGCGATTGACCGAACGCACGCTGTGATGGCCGTGCTGCAGGAAGCGGTCTCGCCAGGGCAAATCGCAGACATTCAGCAGGAACTGCCGGACGAATTCCGCAAGTTCTTCCAGAACGAAGGTTGACGCTGTCCTGCTAACACAAGACCGGACAATGCTAGCCCCGTGCCGGTTGCCGTCTTCATAGCCGCCTAACAGAAAGCTCAGGTGATCATTGGGCTGTCACCTGAGCTTTCGTTTTTTCCACCTGCCATCACGCCCGTCTCAGCCAGCCGAGGATTGATCGACTCGTGTACGCGCTAACCACAGGCATAGGTGACAGACAACGCCGACCAGGGAGAGATAGATCAAGATGGAGTGGATCAGCCGGGGAGACCAAAACCCGGTGTACAGTACCGTCGCGGCCACAATGATATCCAAAGCGATACTGAGCGCGACGGCCAAAACGACCTCATGCAGTGCATTCTCCAGTTGCAAAAGCTGCACAAAGGCCATGCCAGGGCAGAACAACAGAAACCACAGCGTGACCAACGGCAGGATGGAGACATCCATATCATTGTAGACCAACGCTTGCGCCGCCACCGAGATCACGATGACGGCTGACCATTTCAAAGTCACAGGCCGCATCTCACATGTCCACCTTTACAAAGATCGATCCCCGGTACAGGTGCACTACTGGGCGATAAAG
>CAZYQJ010000494.1:0-4686 GCA_964649925.1 uncultured Litorilinea sp. | reverse complement strand
TTGTAGAAGAGCGCGTCCTTCCACTGCAGGAAGAGCGTGCCGCCAATGACCTGCCCATGCTGGCGCGCCAGCAGGAGCGTCCCGTGGCCCGTATCGATGAAATGATCCCAGATGCTTTCGAAAAAGCGGTACGGTTGGGCCAGCAGGCGGTATTTGTACTTGCGGATGCCGAGGTGCAGTTCGTAAAAGGTACGCAGTTCGTCCTTCGATTGGGCGGCGCGCACCTCGACGCTGTTCTGCTGCGCCTTGCGCACGGCGCGGCGGGCCGAACCGTCCAGCCGCCGCCAAAGCGTCTCCAGATCGGGGCGTAAGTCCAGACCATGCCATTTCGCCTGGTTATAGCAGTGCAGGCGCGAATCCTGCAGCGGCAATGGGTTGTGGACACAGCGGATGAACAAGGCGGCATCTTGCTGAAGCCAGTGATCCACCAGGCCGTGCCAGTGCTGCATCTTCGCGGCCAACGGGTCGCAGTAATCGGAGAAAGGCAGGGTCACCTTGCGCGTTCCCTTCAGATCGTTTACCCCGCAGTAGGGCAGACCGGCTACCGGGTTATCCTGCTCATCTAACAGTACACGGGCTTCGATGTCCATGCTGTAGGTTTCGCTGAGGACGCGCATCCACTCGGTTGAATGGAAGACGCTGCTCTCGGTTCCCATGACCAACTGGCTCCAGAGAGGGTGGCCGATTGGGTCAATATGTACAGCGTTCATGGTGTCTCCACTGCTCGAATCCATCATCGTATGTCGCATGATCAACTCTGCGCCGCTGCGGTCATTGTCTGTGCGCTGCGTGAGGCGGCGACGGCCTTTGCCCTGCGCCGCCGTTGGTGGAGCGGGTTGGTCACCTGGCGCACCAGGTCAATGGCGAAGGCGCGCACCCGCTCGGTTTGTGTCATACGCCGCGCATGGTCGCCGTATATCATTGGGTAACCAAGATAACGGAGCAGCGTACCGGCGATGCTCTCGATAATCTCGATCTGGCGCGGGCTAAGTTCTGAGCGCCACGCCTCTGATCGCGAGGCATCGGGGCGTGAGCCGACCAGTGTATGACCCTGGGAGGCAAAGACGGGTACATGAAATCCGCTGCCGTTGACCATCTCGTCGTGATAGTCGATATCGAGGAAGGCGCAGATGTGGCGCAGCGTATGGGCCGGGTCTCTCACCAGGTCTTCATAGTGCACGCGCAGGATCCGTTCTGGGCCGTGGTCCAACTCCGCGGCAAAGCCATGTGCTAGCTTGTGGATCCACCAGTGGGTCGCCCTGTCCACCGTATTTGGCCCCCAATCCATCCTAACAACCGAGGCAGCAACGGCCCGTGCATCGCGTACGAGGTGCAGAATTTTGGCGTCAGGGTACAACTCCAACAGCAGCCGGGTATGCAGGATACTGCCGGGGGTGTGGTCGATCCAGACGGAAGGATCAGGTTTGCCGACGCGGCAGCCATAATGCGCCACAATCCAGCGGATCAGGTCGCCGTAGGAGGCATTGGGCGTCTGGCGCATACATGCGGCTAGATCTAGGTCAAGCCCTAAGAGGCGATAGCTCCAGTGCGTCTGGATTGCCTCCAGCGCGGTAGGGATATCGTACGCGCTGCGCTGCTGAAGGCAGTATGTGTAGGCGGCGATGTTGAACTTGGCTTCGGGTGTCGCCAGATAGCGGGGATGGCTGCCAAGCATCGCGCCCAGCAGCGTTGTGCCGCTGCGGCCACAGCCGCCGATAAAGATCGGTCTCATCTTGCAAATCCGTTTTCTGACTTCAGCGTTGTCGAGCGCGCATGTTCATAGCGTTGGTCTAGTCGTTCAAGCAACTCGCGGCAAAGCCTTTCAATCGCAGGAGAGAGTTCGACGCTGCGGCCTTTGGCGACCGAGGTTTCAAAGATCTTGGCGACGATGGACGGCCCAGGGAAGGGATGGCCCAAGAAGTCGTAGGTCTCTTGCATGAATTCGGCGGGTCGTGTTACCAGGTCTTCATACTTGCAGAGCTTGATGCGTGGTTCGGCATCCAGGTGAAGTGAGAAATAGAGGCTGTTGCGGACAAACCAATACAGCGCCGAGGCATCGTGCGAATCCATCTGGTCGGCATAATGATCCGTAACGATCTGCACAATGGAATCGGGCAGCTTTTCAGTGCGCCAGTTGTTGGGCCGTTTCTCGACGATGGCGCGCAGATCTTTGGCCGAATGGCCCGCTCCCCATTTGGCTACATAGGATGCGGCGACGTCTTTGTAATGGCGGTAGAGCCACAAGGCTTTGGAGCCTTCAAAGTAGTCGAGCAGCGTCAGCGCGTTCTGGCTTTCCACCAGCGGCTTGAGGATGACCAGTGGCGCGCGCTCCTGATCGACGACCTGTTTGACGCTGGGGAGCGGATTGAGCCGCAGCCGTTTGGGTGCATCCTGTGAGGAGAGGCGGCTTGTCTCGGGATAGACTTTGGTGTTGAAATCTTGCTCAAAGACGCGTGTCATCATCGTGGTTCCGGAACGCTGGCAGCCCAGGATGAAGACCACGGTTTTTGCCGGGTCGGTGGCGACCGCCGTGCGACGCCGGTAGATCGCCTTGCGCGTGCGGAGCATGGTACGGGCGATTTTGTCACGCAGTACGGCGCTTTCACGTCGAAGATTTGGTGTCATATCGCAACCTTATCTATCCTAGACGGTCTCAAGCAGTGCTCAGTCGTACTCAAGAGATGGCGTTGTTGTGACGGCCAGCCCTCAGCGATGCCAGGGGTGCGCTGACGCGCCTGGGCAGGAAGCGCAGAACGGTGTCAAACATCCACAAACCCTCATCACCCAGGAATTGCCGGGGCAGCAGATAGGCGAGGACAAGCAATACGCCCGCGGCCAACGCTCCCGCGCCGAACACGGTGAGCAGCGGAGGGGTGTTCCAGCCGCGTAGGAGGTTGGTCAGGGGCCAGGTGGCCGCGAGCGTGACCGCGGCTACACGCGCGGCGGGGGCATTGGTCGCCAGGTAGTCGCGCCAGCTTACGGCAGTCAACGAGAGGACGAGTTGGGTCATCAACATGTAGCTGACGAAGAGCGCAATCAGTACTCCGGCAGCTACACCGGCTACACCCCAACGCAGCCCGATCAACGCGCCCGCTACGACCAGCACTCCAAAGATGCCCTCACGCCAGGCGCGGCTGTAGACTGCGCCGGTTGCATGGGCCACAGCCAGATTGACTTTGCTGCCACGAAACAACAGACCGGCGGCCAAGATCTGGAAGGGCAGCACGACGTCCGTCCAGTTAGGGCCAAGCAGCACGGCGACCAGTTCGGGTGCAAGCACAACCAGGGCAACACTGAGTGGGAGATAGGCCAACGATGTCGCCGCAACGGCGTGTCGGTAGGCGCGGCCCAACCGGGGGATATCGTCCTGTAACTTGGAGAAAGAGGGGAACAGGACATTGTTCAGCACGCCGCTGAAGAGGTTGACTGGAAAGACCAACATCTGATAGGCACGGCCATAGACGCCCAATGCCTCCGCCCCCAACCAGCGACCCACGATCAGGTTGTCGGCTTCGCCGCCAGTCTGGTTTAGCAGGCGCGCTATGGTGTGACCTCCGCCGTAATAGACCAGTTCACCCAACGCGGCGCGGTCGATGAGTGGCCGCTTGGGAAAGGGTTGGACGGCAAGCACACAGCCGGTCAGGATCAATGCCTGCGCCAAGCTTGCGCCGATCAGCGCCCTTCCGCCCATTCCGGCCAGGGCGAGCGCAATGCCGACGACGCCAAAACCGCCGAGATAGGAGAGGACATTGATGCTGGCAAAGCGTCGAAAATGAAGACGCCGCTGCAGCAGGGCCGCAGGCACAATGACCATCCCTTGCAAGGGAAAGCTCAAGGCGATGACACGGATCACGGGGGTAAGCGCATCCATACGCAGCAGACTCGCGATCTGCGGCGCGGCGACCACCATTGCGACGCCCATGACGGTGCTGGTAAAGGTGAAGACGGTCGCCGCTGTGCGGAGATGGGCTTCGGTTAGCTCCGGTCGTTGGACGATGGCGCGGTTCAGGCCCAACTGCGAGATGATCGTCGCAAAACTGACGATGGTCAGCCCGGCGTTGGCCAGGCCAAATTCCTCCTGGGTGAGCAGGCGCGCCAGGATCGCCAGGATGCCGATGCGCAGCAATGCCTGAAGCCCTGAGGCAGAGAGCATCCAGACGATGCCGGTGAAGGTGCGGTGCGCCAGCCCATGCGGCGCGTCGGCATCGAAGCTTTTCTGGTTGGTAGCTTCCCTGACTACAGCGGTCTTGTCGCTCACAATCTTTCGCGCTCCAGCGATAGAGTTCCGGTTTGCGCAGCGGGCGAGGCCGCGCTCTTGTGGTAGGGCGGGTGCGGATGGGGACCGGCGCACACCTGCTCCAGAATTTTCGCCAAGCGGTCGTTATTGGCAGGCGAGAACATCTGCTCCACTACGCGGCGGTTGCGTTCGCCCAACTCGCGGCGCAGCGCCACCGAGTCACAGAGTTGACGGAGTGCATCCGCCAGCTGCTCGACATTGTTTTCGTCCACCAGGATGCGATCAATCGCTTCCGGGATTCCGGCATGGCGGGTGCTGACGACGGGTTTGCCAAAGGCCATGGCCTCGGCGATGACATTGGGAAAGCCCTCTTTGCTGCCTTCGCGGTCGGTGCGCGAGGGCAGGCAGAAGATATCACATTCGCGGTAGAGCGCGGTCAGGGCCGTGCC
>CAZYQJ010000493.1:0-4693 GCA_964649925.1 uncultured Litorilinea sp. | reverse complement strand
TGTTCCGCCACCAGCGTCTGCGCCATGTCATACAACCGCACCGTCCAGCCCTCGCGGGCAGGTTCGTCTGACTCACGGCGGGCGTTGCCGTTGGCATCGTCATACAGCCAGGCGCGGATGATGCTGCGTTTGCGGTTGGTGAAGGTGCACCGCACGGCCTCGTCCGCTGCCAGCGAGACACTTACCTGCTGGTTGGCGAGGTCGAGGGTAGCGTTGGCCGCTGGGTCACAGCTGATTTCGGCCAGGTGCCAGTTGCCCGGCATCTCCTCGCGGATGGTGACGGGGACGCCACCGGTGCCGCCGCTGAGCGTAAAGGTCTGTGACTCCCCATAGGCATCGCCGTCATCGGGTTGGGCGTTGTCGAGCTGAAAGTCCCCCAAGTCACCTGTGAAGCGGAAGTTGAAGGGCTTGTTGGGCTGCGCATCTTTGACGATCGTCAGTTCTGCCTGCGCGGCGGGACAGATGGCATTGGTGCGGCTCAAGCGTGGGATGCTGTCAAGCCAGTTCTGGAAGGCCGGATAGCCTGGCTCACACAGCCGGGTGTTACGGAAGTAGAAACGCTCCAGCGACGTAAGCTGCATCATGCCGTCGGGGAGGCGGCCCGACAGGGTTACATTCTCGGACACGTCCAGATTCAGCAGATTGATCAGGTTGCTGATCTCGTCCGGCAGGCTTGTCAACTGGTTCTCGTGCAGGTATAGAGACTGTAGGTTGGTCAGGTTGCCGATCTCAGCGGGCACAGTTACCAACTGGTTTCTATAGATGCCCAGCCGTTCGAGGCTGCTCAGGTTGCCGATTGTGTCGGGCACAGTTGTCAACAAGTTATCCTCGAGGCTCAGCGTCTTCAGGTTAGTCAGGTTGCCGATTTCAGGCGGCAGACTTGCCAACCGGTTGTCATCCAACGCCAGACCTTGCAGGTTAGTCAGGTTGCCAATCTCCGGCGGCAGGCTCGTCAACCCCACATGGCCAGAGAGTGTCTCCCACGGGGTCAAACTGATCGCCAGGCTCTCCAGGTTAGCCAGATTGCCGATTTCAGGCGGCAGGCTAGTAATAAAGTTCTCGGTCAAGTCCAACCTCTGCAAATAGGTGAAATTCTCGATTTCGCTGGGGACCGGCCCAACAAGCCCGTTGGTGACAAGTGAAATCTCGACGACATGCTGCAGCGTAGTATCCGTGCTGCAGAAGACGCCGTACCATTCGCAGGGGTTCGGGCTGATGAACCAGTCGCTGTACACCCACCCTGGGCCTCGGGTGGCACTGTACAGTGAAACCAACGCCTCACACTCGCTGGCGGGGATTTCACTGACGCTATTGCAGTCAAAGGTCTCTATCCTTGCGAACGTAGTATCGGTTGCCGTGCCGCCGTCGCTGCTGGTCACGCGCAGAATCACGCTGTCGGCGTAGGGATCATCGTAGACATGGGTAGCGGTCGGCTCCGCGCTGCTCACATCAAAGACACCATCGCTGTCAAAGTCCCATTCATAGAGGACGAGCGTCCCGTCGGGGTCGTAGGAGCCCGCCGCGTCAAAGTAGATGCTTTTGCCTGTCATGCCGCCATAGCCTCTGCCTGCATTGGCCACCGGCAGCGTCGGCGGCGGGGAACAGATCGTGCCCTCGCCGTAAAGCATATCAATCGTACCGAGCCACGCCTGGAAGGCAGGGTCGTCCGGCTCGCAGAGATCGGTGGCGGCAAAGTTGAAGTACTCCAGTTGCGTGAGTTGGACCATACCGGTGGGCAGCGGCCCGGCCAGCGTGTGATTGATGGATAGATCCAGATGCTCCAGGTTGACCAGGTTGCCGATCTCGGCAGGCAGGTTGGCCAACTGGTTACGTGATACGTTCAAGTGAACCAGGCTACTCAGTCCGCCTATCTCCGGCGGCAGGTTCTCCAATTCCCCTTCAGATAGGTCTAAATGCTCCAGGTTGTTGAGGTTGCCAATGGTGGCGGGCAAGTCGGTGAAGAGATTGAGGCCTAAATACAGATTTTTCAGGCTGCTCAGGTTGCCGATTTCGGGCGGCAGGCTGGTCAGACGCGTGTAGCCTGCGTTGAGCCGTTCCAGACTGCTCAGGTTGCCAATCTCCGGCGGCAGGATAATCAACGGGTTGCCGGCGACGTCCAGCACCTTCAGGTTGGTCAGGTTGCCGATTTCAGGCGGCAGACTCCACACCTGGCTGCGGGCTATGTCCAGTACCGTCAAATGGGTCAGTTGTCCTATCTCACCGGGCAGATCACCGCCAGCCATGAACAGGTCAAGCTCGACGACGTGCTGCGGCGTGCCGTCGGCGCTGCAGGTGACGCCATGCCAAGAGCAGGGGGTAGGGGTTGTCAGCCAATCGCTCCCCCAGTTCATCCCGCCCATTTTGTTGTACAGCGCCACCAACGCCTCACATTCGCTGGTGGGAATTTGGGTGACGTTGGCGCAGATGTCGCCCTGCGCCTGCAACGGCTGGGGCGCAAGCATGCCCACCAGCCACGCCATTAGCAGAATCACGCCGATGCACCAGATCGCGCGCCACAGGGCGCGCACAGTCGTTTCAGTTGGATAGTAGTGAGAGATGGACATGATGCGCTTCCTTGCTGTCTGAATTGTCTGAGTTATCTGATCTGTCTGTGATGTCTGAAGCGATCCCGGCAGGCAACTCTAGCGGATTGCACAGACGGGTCAATGGTGAGGAACGCTAAACGACGCCGGGGCGCAGCGGCCCGGCTGTGCGCGGCTGCGGGGTGAGGATGAGGGCGATTGTGAGAGCCGTGCCGGTGTAGGGTTGCGGGCCGCAGTGGAGCAAATAAGCAGGTCCAAGACAAGCAGCGCCCAGAAGAGTGGATACCCAACATACTGAGCGACCGTTCACACCGTCGCTGCGCTGCCGTTTATCACTCTGCACCCAGCCTGGGCGGCGGGCAAGGGGCACACGTCGCCGCGTGATGGGAGGAAAGTCCCTAGATCGCGAGGGGAAATTGTGCTATAATGAAGTGTTAGGATACGGGTAAATGCCAGGCACTGTCGCAACAAGAGGCCGAGCGCATCATGTCCCCGGCCTCCTTGCTAGGGCATGCGGGCCATCCCTTAATGCATCAGGCCAGGGCGATGGCGGCCCAACCACGCGCCAGGCTGTCGCGCGGACAGGCGGCCCCAGCCGAGACACAACAGCCGCCACAGCCGAGGGTCCAGCCACCAACCTGCGATTACCGCGGCCTCTGCACCCGCCGGAGGAAGCATCTCACCGTGGCCGTCCACATGGGCCAGCACAAAGTCATTCCAGGCGGCTTTGGCCTCCGTGCGCGTGTAGCCATAGCGCACCTGCAGACGGTCCAGAAGCGTTTCGCTGGGGCCGGTCACAATCATGTAGAGGTCTTGCATCGTCAACGCGGGGAATGTCGCCAAAAAGCTAGCGCGAAAGCGGGTCACAATGGCACGGATCCGGCGTGAATCCATTCTTACTTCTCCTCCTCCTTTGGCCGGGGGGCTTTGATAGGCCAGTTCATCTGGGCTGGTGGCTGGGAAGGGGCGCACACACCCGCTAAACGGGCTGCCCGACCTGAACCGCCTTATTCAGTACACGCACGCCAACGCCATTTGGATACGCAACCTTACAGTTTTGTTGGCGGATTGGTGTGTCAGAACCCATCATCTCTATTTCCAGTCTAGATCTGCCAGGCAGCGCGTACCACCGTCATTGGATGCAGTACGACCCCGACATTTGTCGCCTTTACAGCCCCTTTGACACGCACCGCGCCGGGCCGTACACTACTCCCATCCCGCTGCCCACCCCCTGCCCAACGCTGCAGATTTTGAGCGGAGCATAGACAGTAGGCGCGGTTCTGGTGCCAGCGACCGGCGGTTGATAGGTCACCGCTACCGATTAGGGCTGTGAGCGAGGTTGTACAGGCGTGGTGATGGCGGTGCGCGTTGTCAAGCACACAGGCTGGGGCGGCATGCCCAATGCGGCTGCCTTGCTGCCTCGACGATCCTCTGTCTATGCGCCCAGCAGAACCTTGAGCGCCAGCGCGTTCTGGACGGCAAACCCATAGGCGTCGTTGTTGAAATAGACATAGACGTCATGGCCCATGTCCACCCACTCGCGGATACGATCCGCCCACCAGGTGAGGTTGTCGTGGCTGTAGGAACCGGCGTAGAGGTGTTCGGGGTCGGGGCCGTGCATGCGCACGTAGACGATGCGGCTGGTGGCGCGCAGGATGCAGGGCAGGTGTGCGCCGCTCATTACGCAGTAGGCGACGCTGTGCTGCGCCAGCAGATCAAAGACGCGCTCTTGATGCCAGGAGGGGTGGCGGAACTCCAGCGCTGTCTCCAGCCCAGGCGGGAGTTGGGCCAGGAAGTAGGCCAGCCGCGCTTCGTCAAAGGCCATCTGCGGGGGAAGCTGCACCAGCAGCACCCCGCGCTGCGGCCCCAACTGCGTCAGCCCCTGCTGGATGCGCGCCAGCCAGCGTTCAGGCGAGTAGAGCCGCTGAATGTGGGTGAGCAGCCGCGGGGCTTTGACGCTCAGCCGGAAGTCGGCAGGGAGCCGATCCCGCCAGCGCGCAAATGTGGTGTCGCGCGGCCAGTGGTAATAGCTGCTGTTGAGTTCGACGGTGTGAAAGTGGGGCAGGTAGTACTCCAGCCGCCTGGCGGGCGGCAACCCTTCGGGATAGAGGACGTGCGTCCAGTGGTCGTAACTCCAACCCGACGTGCCG
>CAZYQJ010000492.1:0-4699 GCA_964649925.1 uncultured Litorilinea sp. | reverse complement strand
CGTTTCCTCGGTAATGCCGTTTGCGGCCAGGAGTTGGTTAGCGAGTAGGGCGGATCCGCTGCCTGGTGCGCCATAGCGGTCGGTTTCCCTCAGCACCTTGAAGGCATCTTGTGTCTGCATCCCGGCATAATGGCCCACATCATCGTAACCGGCATAGAGGGCGTAGACCGCGGGCAGCCCGCGCAAGAGGTCGCTGATGACGGCGTAGGTGGTCAGGTCTTGGAGCAAGGGACCCATGAGGGCACGAAAGAAAGCATAGGGGATATTGCGGCGCTTAATGCGATACTTGTCCTTGCGTCTGCGCTGCTGCCACGCCTCCCACCATTCCCGGATCACTTCGGCAAAGTAGCGGGTGAGCAGGCGGGCGACGACAAAGGGGCTGGCCAGGTAGGCATAGAAGCCGGGGCCGCGCCGCGTTGTCCCGTCGAGCAGCGTGCTAAAGGTGAACAGGCTCTCATCGGCATCGCCCGAGTACATGTTGCCGCGTGATGCGCCGCCATCCGAGAGCAAGCCGCGACCATTGCTCAGTTGCGCCTCCAATTTCGCAAGCTCTCGCGGGTCGCCTGACATGATCATCCGGCCCTGGCGGCGATCCCACCAGCGATAGGCGGGAATCCCCTCGTTCTTGCCCAACAGGATCCCTGGCTGCATGGCCCCGGTCTGGGCCGTGAAATCGGTCTCCCAACTCGTTATGGTGTGACTGCCGCTGTCGAGCCAGCGTTTCAACGTCGGCATGTATCCCTGTTCGATGGCGCGGCGCGCCAGCTTTTCGCTCAGCCCGTCGATCTCAAGATAGATAAAGCCAGGCACATCTGTTTCAATGGGCTGGCCGCGTTTAGCCACCAACTTGCGCGTCACGTTGCGGTCAAACGCCTCATCCTGATCCAGCGAGAAGATGCCGCCGATCACGGCATTCACGGCAGTAATCCACAACGAGATCCAGATGCCGGTGCCGATACCGTTAATCGTGATGCCGGGGACGAGATTACCAGCGACCAAAACGGTGATGCCACTGAGGATGAAGGTGACAATCGGATAGAGCCAGACAGGGAGCCAGGAGAAGAAGCTGACAAAGAGCCACCAGTAGGCCGCCTCCGCCAGGAGAAAGGCGAAGGTCACGAGAATGGCGGCGGGTATGGATTCAACGGTGAAACCATCCATCCAGAGCGCCAACAGCAACACCGTGAGCGCACCACTGACGACAATGATCGCGGTCTGGACCAGGCGTTTGCGTAAGGGCATGGCTTGCTCCTTCGGAACTCATCTCAAACCCGAATGGGACCCGACTTTTGTGCCCCACACAATCACAGTGACGGGAAGCGTAGCGTGGCGGCTGGCGTGGCATCAAGCGCACAGGCTGCGATTTTCCCTGCCCAACAACTCCTTGGGGATGGCTAGGCGGCACCGCCATTCGCGAGGCCGCCTAGCGACCACCGTCAGTTCGCCATCATAGCAGATGCCAGTATAGCGACGCTGCGAATGAACAGCGAGGCGTCGATCTGCTACATCGGCTGGGCCGGAGCGTATGCTTCGGCATGCACCCAGCGGTTGAGGTTGCTCCATTGCCAGCCAAAGCCGATCAGCGCGAGGACGATCCAGGTCACGATTGCCCAGAAGTTGCCGTCATTGGCGGCGTTGGTGCGGTCGACGAAGAAGCCCAGAAAGGGCAAGATCATATATGCTCCGTCCATCACCAGTGCTGCCCCTGCAATGGACGAACCAGCCACGAGCAAGGGATTGAAGAGGCTTGACACTAACACCGCAAACACCAATGCGCCGATGACGCCAAGGAGAACGGTAATGAACATGCCGCCGCCAAAGAGCGTCGCGAGCAGGTCGCCCACTGCAAGCCCCATCAAGACCCCAGCCAACAGGTGACGATACGGCTCGAGCTGGTAGGCCGCAAAGGCAAAGAGGACGGCCCCGCCGATGGCAAAGAGCCAGATCACCAAGTTGCCAAACCAGCCGCTACCACCCCCCATCAGCCAGTCGCCCACGAAAAAGCCAACCAACGCGCCGAACAAGCCATACCAAAGGGGCAAGAGCGTGTAGTAAAGCATCAACCCAAAGCCCATGAGCGTGATACCCCAGACGATCAGCAAGACCCCGGTTAGAAAGTTCATCATCTCCTCCTGTTACCGTCCATAGTAGCTGAGCGCGGCAGCGAATGGCCGCGACGACCCGCCAGATCTCACGCAACAATGGCGACATAAGGAAAGCGGCTAGGATGGCTCGCCCAGGGAATACGCCTCCAGCGCATCCTCCGCCCGCCATGCTGACAGATCCGTCCCCACCGGGATTTGAAAGAGCCGCAGCCCAAAGCGTGGCGCAGCGGCCAGGGCATGCTCGTAGATCTCAGCAGCCAGCAGGTGGTACGGCACATCCTGTGTCTCCATCAAATAGGCCAGCATCAGCAGCGGCAGCCCTCGCCCTACAGCGTCTTCGTTGCTCACACGCCAGATCCCCTCCTTTGCCACCTTCGGATGTGTGGCCAGGTAGTCCATCAAATAGGCCCGGTAGAGTGCGGCGTTGGTCAGGGCAGCCATGACCGCTGGCCGGGAGCCGAACTCGCGCTCCCGCTGTTCGAGATAGGCAGCCACGCCGGGTAAGGTATGCGCTGCTGCATAAAGCGCATCGTCGAGGGGCCTCACGCTCATCACATCGATGTAGATCGTCCGCATCAGCCTGCGCGTGCCCACCCGATCCATCTGCTGCCAGTTGCGAAAGCTGTTGATCAGCAGATAGCGGGGCGGCACTGTTGCCAGGGTGTTATCCCAGTTCTGCACCTCGATCAACTGTGAGCCAATGGCTTTCACCTCCCCGTTGATCTGAAGCGCCGGAACCTCCAACCAATCGCCTACCGCCACTAGCTTATTCCCCTTCAGGACGATGCGCGACACGGTGTTGTAGATCATGTCGCTGAAGACAATCGATCCCGCGGCCAGCACGACGCCGATCCACGCCAATACCCACGCCACTTGCACGTTGGCGAAGGCTCCGAGTGCCAAGATCGCAACGATGGCAGCGCTCGCGACCCGCAGCCAGCGAAAGACCCCGTGGATCCAGCCGCTGTCTTCCGCGCTGCGCTTTCGGGTGAACAACTCTTCCAGTGCGTTGAGCAGCCTGTACAGCACCAGCGCGATGACGAGAATCACGTAGAAGTCAAGCAACTGCTCAATCCACTGCTGCCCCCAGCCTATCCGCTCGCGCAGAATCGGATAGGCTGAGGTGATGACCAGTACAGGTGTCAGCAATGCCGCCGCTGGGAGGACTCTGTGACGTTCAAGCACTGCCACGAACTGTGCGTTCACGCGCCCTAACAGCCGCGCACTGAGTCCCTTCAGGATCCACCGGACGATCAGATAGGCGACACCGGAGACAAAGGCAAGTCCCAATAGGAGCGCGACATCGTCCAGTGTAAACGCACTAGGCAGGGTTGGCAGAGTTGGCATGACAACGTGAATCCTTCAGGCGATCGTACCGATATCTATCATCAATCCCACGCAGCTTATACCACCGCGTTCTGGCGCGCGGCCGCCCGGAACCACTCGGCGCTGAGCTTTGGGATCCTCTGCTGCGTCTCAAAGTCCACATAGATCAGGCCGAAGCGGTTACCGAAGCCGTCCATCCACTCGAGGTTGTCCTGGGCGCTCCAGAGGAAGTAGCCGTCGACGGGCACGCCTTCGGCGGTCGCACGCTGCAGTTGGCCGAGGTATGCGCGCAGGAACATGACGCGGTCGGAGTCGTACACCCGGCCGTCCTCCGCGACAACGTCCGACGCGCCGCAGCCGTTCTCTGTGATGAAGATTGAGTTCACGCCCCAGATCGACTGCAGCTGACGCGGCGCCCAGTACATGACCTCCGGACCGAGGATGTGCCACGCCGACTGCATCTTGGGATGCGAGGCATTGAGAGGGATGTCCTGATAACCGGGCGCTTTCTCAGACGGCTCAACATACCAGCCGGGTTTATAGACGTTGATGCCGACGAAGTCGAGCGGCGAAGCGATCGTCTTCAACTCATCGTCGGTGAATTTCGGTGTCTGGCCGCCCGCCGAGGCGAGGTAGTCGTCCGTGTACTGCCCTTCCAACATCACCGTCATGAAGCCGGCGTTCCGCTCGCGCGTCGCCTTCTTCGCCGCCTCGACGTACTCGGGAGTGTCCAGAATCGGCACCGCGACGCGGATGTTCTCGGCGAACCCAACCTTCGTGCCTGCCGGGCCGCAGGCGCGGATTGCCTGGACGGCGAGGCCGTGGCCGAGAACCGCGTAGTGGCGAACCTGCTTCAGCTCGGCGTCTGAAAGCCTTAATCCAGGTGCGGAGCCGAGATGCACGGTCTTTCCACCGCCGACCTGCACGTCGACACCCTGGTAGCCCGTCTCCACGAACGACGCAAACTCGTTGATCGTGAAGAAGTGACGTATGCGGTCGCCGAGCTTCTCGGCCACGTAACCGGCGTATTCAGCGAACGCCTTGGCAGTTTCCTTCGACTGCCAGCCGCCGTGTCTATCTTGGAGCGCCTGGGGCAGGTCCCAGTGGTAGAGCGTCGCGAACGGCTCGATACCCGCTGTAAGCAGCTCGTCGACGAGGCGACTGTAGAAATCGAGGCCCTTCGGATTCGCTTGGCCAGTCCCCTCCGGAAAGATCCGCGGCCAAGCGATGGAGAACCGGTAGGCGTTGGCGCCGATGTCCTTCATGAG
>CAZYQJ010000491.1:0-4718 GCA_964649925.1 uncultured Litorilinea sp. | reverse complement strand
GCGGCAGTTGCCTGCCGTTGATCAGCATCGTGCGCCGCCCGATCTGTTCAACCGTATGGTCCACCTCATAGCCGGTGAAGAGTTGATTTTGCGGCAAGATCTCTTCCAGCAGGCGGCGCAGCGCCGGAATATCCCACTGGCCATTCCCCAACTCATAGACCAGACGCCCCTCTGTCTCCTCCGGCTGCACCTCAAAGAGCGTGTAGAATGTCTCGTTGGCACGGTCGATGCGCAGATCAGATCGCAGCACCAGCAGCGCATCGGGGACTGTCCGCAAGATCGATTCGGCATAGTCCTTGGCGGCGCGCAGCGCCTGCACGTTTTCCTTGTTGGTGGTGATATCCACAAAGGTGATGACTACCCCTTCAATCCGGTCATCTACGCTGCGATAGGGCAACAGGCGCGTCAGATACCACTGCCCGCTTTCGTCCTGCACCTCGCGTTCAATCGGGATCAGCGATTGCAGCACCTGCCCCGCATCCTCCAGCAGTTCGGCGTAGCCCAGCCGGTTGGTCAGGTGGGCCAGCGGTCTGCCCCGGTCAGAGGGCAGCACATTGAAGAGCACGCTGGCGCGAGGGGTAAAGCGCGTGATGCGAAGTTCGCGGTCCAAAAACAGCGTGGCGATGTCGGTGGCAGCCAGCAGGTTCTGCAAATCCGACGTCAACTGGCTGAGTTCCTCAACCCGGTGCTTGTTTTCCTGGTTCACCGTCATCAACTCCTCGTTGATGCTCTGGAGTTCCTCTTTGCTGGTCTCCAACTCCTCGGCAGTGGCGCGCAACTCTTCATTCATGGACTGCAGTTCTTCGTTGGCGGCCTGCATCTCCTCCTTGCTGGTCTCATACTCCTCCACCGTCGCCTGGAGTTGACGGCGCAACGCCTCGCGTTCCTTCTCCAGATCCACGATTGTCTGGGAGTGCGGCACCTCGGGGACAGGCTGCTGGTCCTCGCGCGCCGTGCGTGTGTGGAACAGCACCAGCACCATTGTTTGATCCCTTTCGATCACCGGCCAAACCCCCAAGAGCACGTGGCGCGGCCCGCCAGGGTCATGGATCAGGATCGGCGGCGAAAGCGTCGGCTCGCGCAGCGTGAAGGCGCGGAACAGCGCGGTCGCCAACTCAGGCTGCAGCTCGTCCCGTACACGTTTCAGCGCGTTATGGGTTGGCTCGCCCGGCGGCTGCTGTAGGTAGAGGCTTATGCCTGCCGAGTAATAGACGATGTTGTGATCGGGTGCGACGATCAGGCCGGGTAGCGTAAAGCGTTCCAGAAGCCGCCCATGCCCCGGATCGTAACTGCGCGGCGACATTGATCCAGGTCGCGGCACTGCGATAGCCCCGGCATGGGGCAACGATGGGGTCAGCGGGAGTTGGGGCAGAGGACGATCCTCGTCAGGGATCTCCTGGCGCTGATACAGGCTGTACTTGCGGTTCACCGTGCGGAAGCCGTGCGCCCCTTCTACAACCTCCGCCGCACCCAAGAACAGCCACCCCTCCGGGCGCAGGGCATAGTGAAAGATGCTCAACAACTGAGCATGGATATCGCGCTCCAGATAGATCAGCACGTTGCGACAGCTGATCAGATCCACCCTGGAGAAAGGCGGGTCTTTGAGCAGGTTGTGCGGCGCAAACAGCACAATCTCTCGCACCTCTTTACGGAGTCGGTAGCCCGACTGTTCGGCGACAAAAAAGCGACTCAGACGTTCAGGCGAGACATCTTCGGCAATCGTCTCAGGGTAATAGCCTTCACGCGCACGCTGCAGCGCGGCTTCGCTCAAATCGGTCGCAAAGACCTGCAGCGGCCGCGCCTCATGGTGGCGTTGGGCATATTCCAACAGCAGGATCGCCAGGGAAAAGGCTTCCTCACCCGTGGCGCAGCCCGCCACCCAAACCCGCACCGGCTCGCCTGCCGCCTTGTTCTCGAATAAGCGCGGGATGACCTCCTGCTCAAGCATTTCAAACGCGTTTTGGTCTCGAAAAAAGCTGGTCACGCTAATCAGCAGGTCATTGGCGAGCATTTGCACCTCACCTGGGTCGGTGCGTAGACGGCTCAGGTACATTTCCACCTGCTCCAGGCCGGTGAGTTGCATACGATGTTGGATGCGGCGCACCAACGTACCACGCTTGTAGCGCGCAAAGTCATGGCCCGTGTGGACGCGCACCAACGCCAAAATCTGCTGGAGCGTGGCGCGCAGGGTGTCGGGCAGCGTTTCCGTCTCCGGGGCAATCGGCAGCGCAGGCGCACGCTGAGTAAAGGCGGCGATGAAACGTCCAATCTCCGCCACAGGCAGCACCGAGTCCACTTGCCCCAAGGCAATGGCGTTGCGCGGCATGCTGTCATACTCAGCTTCCTCCGGGTCCTGCACAATGGGCAGCCCGCCCTGCTCCTTGATGCGCGCCAGCCCCGATGCCCCATCAGACCCTGTGCCCGACAGGATGACGCCAATCGCCTGGCTGCGATGGCTGTTCGCCAGGGTCCGGAAGAAATGATCCACCGGCGCACGCCGCTCCCGTTCGGATTCGAGCAGGTCCAACTGTAAATGCGTGTCAATGGACGAGAGATTGCGGTTGGGTGGGATCACATAGACCCGGTCCGGCTGGAGTTCGACCGTGCCACGCACCTGCTGCACCGGCATCGAAGTGGACGACTGCAGCAGTTCCGCCATGTGGCTTTCCTGGTCGGGCGCAAGGTGCGTCACCACCACCCAGGCGATACCACTGGTGGCGGGTGTATGGCGAAAAAACTCCTGCAAGGCGCGCAGCCCGCCAGCGGATGCGCCAATGCCCACAACAGGAAAATAACCTGGATTCCGGGGGGTGTCTCCGTCCATATCAGGATCTTGTTGGTTGGGATCAGGGTTTGGGGCAGCCATCGGCGGCTGAGGGTCCGTGGATGACATAGCAATGTCCTAGCCAGGCGGGGGCGGCCAGTTTGACCCGATAGCAGCCGCGGCCTCCTGGAAACGCGGGCCAGCATCTTATACAAAAGATCCTTCGGCGTGCCGAAGGATGCAAAAAGACAGCGGCTATGCTATGATAGCCCGAAGTCATCTGTTGCGGCGTCAACAGATAGACCAGGGACCGGTATGTGGCAGCAAAGTCGGTCCCATTTTTATTTGGATTTGAAGCGTATGATACCAAGCTGTGCCAACAGTGTATGCGCGGTGTCCGGCGCTTGTCAAACCTGACAATTTCCGCCGTTGTATCCGCCCGTCACACCCACCCTGGCATCACGTCGCGTCGGCCTGGCGGAAGCGTGCCAGCAGTTCGGGCAGGCCGGGCGTGACCAGGTGCGGCGGGCGCGCCACCGCGGCAAACTCCTCGGCAGTTGTGACGCCGGTCAGCACCCCAGCACAGATCATACCGAGATCCAGCGCGCCGACGATGTCGGTTTCATAGCGGTCGCCGACCATCAATGTCGTCTCCGGCGTACTGCCTAACCGCTCCATTGCCTGTTGATACATGCCCGGATAGGGCTTTCCCACATACTCCGGCTGCTGGCCCGTAGCCGTCGCCAGCAGCGCCACAATGCTGCCCGTGCCGGGAACCTGGCCGCGCTCGGTGGGCAGGCTGGGGTCTGGGTTGGTGGCGATAAAACGCGCCCCATTGCGGATCGCCAGGGCCACATCAGAGAGGATGCCATAATTCAGGCTGAAGTAAATGCTGGCGACCACGATCTCCGCCTCAAACGGGTCCGAGATCAGATTGAACCCCTTGCCAGCCAGGGCGGATCGCAGCGACTCCTCGCCCATCATCAGCACCTTGGTTCCGGGCGGCGCTTGGTGAGACAGCCATTCGGCTGTGGCCTGCGCGCTGCCCAGAATATGCGACGGGTCCACCTGGATCTGCATATTCGCCAGCTTTTCCGCAAAGGTCGCCGACGTACGGCTGGAGTTGTTGGTGACGCACAGCCAGCGCCGCCCGCTCGCGTCCAGATAGTCCAATAGCTCCTGCACGCCGGGCAGCGGCTGGTTGCCGACATAGAGTACACCGTCCATGTCAAGCAGCACAGCGCGCACCCGGCGCAACAGGGCTGCCTCATCAAGTTTGCCTTGCATCGTCTCCGCTGTTTCTTGTGTGATCATAAGGTCTTTGGGTGAGTTAGGGTAAATGAAAAATGGCTACACTACCGGACGCTCGCCTGGGGTTCCGCGCCCTGAACTTCAGCCGCGGCTGGTGCGCAGCGTCCGGTGATGGCGCACCACTGATCGTTGGTGTACTGCACTCCCTCGGTCACGGCCCCGGCGATCCAGTCCAGGCCCGCGCTTGCCCCCTGGGCAACCGTCGCATAACCGGACTGGGCGCTTTCCATCACCTGTTCAGTCCCGACGGCCAGCCCGTCAAGCGTCTCCCCGGTTAAATCCGCCAGCGGATTGGAGGGTGCAGCCCCTACAGTCTCCGCTGGCGTCACCTCTAGTGACATCTCTTCTGCTGGGGCGACCGCGGTGGGCGTGATGACCGTTGGTGTTGCCAGGTTGGGTGCGGTCTGAGCCAGGGCCATAGCTGCGCTGGATGGCCCGGCCGCGAGGGGCGCTTCGAGCGTCGATTGCAGCCGCGCATAGGCGGCCTGCACACCGTCAAAGGGGATGAATACCTGCGCGGCCAGGGCGTCCTCGGTCATCGCCTCTGGCATCAACGCCGAATGCGCCTGGCCTGCCAGCAACAGCCCTTGCGGCCCCAACACCAGGCTGCCCTCCGCCTCCACCAGCGCCCCGTCCAGGCGCA
>CAZYQJ010000490.1:0-4722 GCA_964649925.1 uncultured Litorilinea sp. | reverse complement strand
ATAGGCGTCAACCGTTGCTTGAACCGGTGTAGGAAGGTCCATCCGCTGATTTCCCTCCGCGCCCTCCTGCTTTGACCTGTGCATGCAGGCGCGCAGTTTGGCGGCGCATCAGGTCAGAACTGCGCCGCACGAAGTCAAGGATCACGCGCAACGCCTCGTTGTCGTAATGGTCTTTAAGCAGTTGAACGGTTTCTGCGGATAACGGCGCAAAGATGTGCATAAGTTCCGTCATGCGCGCCGGGGTGTCCAGCGGTTCAACGATCACGCGCCGCCGGTCGGCAGGGTCGGCGGCGCGGCGGACAAGCCCGGCCTTCTCCAGCCGGTCGATCACGCCGGTGATCGCGCCGGTGGTGAGGCCGGTCAGCGCGGCCAGTTCCCCGGCAGGGATGGGCCCGGTCTCGCGCAGCACTGCGCCGCATTTGAGGTCGGTCGGGTTGAGACCCAGATGCGCGGCCACAGCCCCATGAAAGACCACCGTCCAGGTACTCATCCGGCTGATCTCAGCTATGAATGTCTCTATCAGCGCGGCTTGGGTGGCTTGATCCTGAATCATTTTCTGATCTTCCTCGTATTTATCTCATATTCTAAGATATTTTTAAAGTGTGACTCTTGTATTCTAAGCAAAAAACCTCTATGATCTCATTGCTTTAGTTACTAAACTATTTAGCTGGTGAGTTACCGGGCAGTATACCACAGAACTGTAGGAGTAAGCATCCTGTTTGCAGACACGCATGCAATGTTGAAACTGGCTGCGACACCGGGCGTGCTGGCAGTTGGGGGCTGTGTGGGCCTGCCGCAAACGCCTGTCTCGCCGCTCCCTGTGACGCCGGGAGCAGGGACATCCGGCACAGTTCCCATCACTTGTAGCGCACCCACGCCGAGCGGGGACGCAGCGTCACAGGGAGCAGCCACACCTGCGATTGGCGAGGGCAGCCCAGCCGATGCCCTCGAAGGAGAAAGCCATCTTCCGCTCGGCGAAGCCGCCGAGTTTACCGTCGAAGCACCCTAGCCGCTTCAACACACGTTACGAGAAATCAGAGAGAGAACAGGAGTGAGAGATGGATCAGACGATGCTTTATCACACAGATGAGAAGCACACAGGCACACCGGCCGCGGCCCAACATGGCGCAGCCGGTCGTCAAGCGGATGAACAGGCACTGCGCGATCTCTTGCAGGCGTTGATGGACCGCTGGGCTGCCGGGGACGCCGAAGCCTACGCCGATCTCTTTACCGAAGATGCCGACTATGTCGCCTTCGATGGGGTCAACCAGAAGGGCCGGGATGCCATTGTCGCCGGGCATCAACCGCTCTTTACGCGCTGGCTAAAAGGGTCGCGACTGATTGGCGACGTGACGAGCATCCGCTTTCTTGCGCCCGATGTGGCGCTGATGCACGCCACCGGCAACACGATCATGGCGGGCAAGTCTCGCCCCGCGCCCGGGCGGGAATCGATCCAGACCCTGGTCGCGGTCAAACGCGATGGGGTGTGGCGCTTCACTGCCTTTCACAACGCGCGCGTGCGGCCCATCGGCGCGGGCTTTGGCAGCATCATCGCCTGGCAGTTGGCCGATTTGGCCTGGCGGGTCTTCGGTCCCAAACGGTAGCGCAGGCGGCGCCCATTAGCGCCGCAGGGGGCCGCGCGCAATGATCGGGTGGAGGGCAGCAGGGGTCAGGGCGCTGGCCATCTGCTGCCCTCGGCGTGTGAGCAGGTAGGTGGCCGCGGGGAACTTCATGTTGCTTTCAATCAAGCCCCGCTCGCGCAGCCGCTCGACGACCGCGGCGGCGACGGGCTGGCGGCTGTTGTCCAGCCCATGCAGGGCGTATTCCTTGCGACCATCCAGGTCGCGGTGCGATTGCAGAAGGCTGCCACTGACCAGCGCGGCCAGGACAGCCTTCTCCGCTGCGGTTAGGCGCACGGGTTCCCTTACCCCAGCAGTTCGATATACTGCTGTAACTCGCGCTGCGAGATCCTCACGTACTGGTCGCGCAGGATTTCGCCCATCTCCTCGTCGGTCAGGCGGATGCCCAGAATCTCCAGCGCATCTTCGGGCGACTCCCCGTAGGCGAGTTTCTTCTTGCCGTTCTTGAGGTCGAACAGGTACATGTAGTGTGGATTGCTAAAGCTGCTCATGGAAGCCTCAGAAGTAGACAGATCACGCCTTAATCAATGTGCCCTGGTAGAGTTCCGCACCGTAGTGGACGGAGTCCAGCCCCGCGTTGACGCGGTCATCGTACTTGCCCGCCAACAGTTCGCGGTAGAACTGGTAATCCACCCCCTTGACCTTCTCGTCGTCGGGGAAGCGGTGATAGTTCTCCTTGCTCATCAGGCTCTTGCCCTCGGCGATCAGTTGGAAACCCAACGCCGATCCGGGATAGGGCGCGTAGTAGGAGATAGACGGGAAGACCCACTTCATGCGTTTGAGCATACGCATGGTCTTGAAGGCGTCTTCGGGCGTCTCGCCGGGGATGCCGAGCATGATGTTCGCCCAAAACTTGGGCGGCTCCTCGCCCTTACGCACCATCTCATCGCCCAGACGGTTGAGCAGGTCGATTGCAAAGTAATTATCTTCCTCGGTGCATTCCTTGTTGAGCAGTTTCAAGATGCGGTCGCTGCCCGACTCAAAGCCAATCGAGACCGTCTTCCAATTGGTCTCGCGCACCAACGCCTCAAAGAGATCAGGCCACTGGCGCACCGTGTCCGACCGGCCTGCCGCCCAATAGGGCCACACCTTGTTGGCCTTGCGCGGATACTTCTCGATCCACTCGCGCAGCCACTTGGGGTTCTGGAAAAACATCGAATCGTGAATCACAACCGATCCGATGCCGTATTTGTTATCCAGGTAGTTCAACTCGTCGATCACTGCGTCCACAGGGCGGCGGCCCATGTTGGGGATGTAGGAGTTCTCGTTGCAGAAGACGCACTGCCACGGGCAGACGCGGCTGGTCAGGATGGTCGCCACGGGGCCAGGTCCCCACCCACATTCGGGTTCCAGCGGCCAGTTGAACTTGCGCCGCGTGCGGCGGCTGGCGGGTTTGGGCCAGAGTGTGCGGTCGATCATCGGCCATTCGGCCATCGACTTTGCGCCTTCGCCCCGGATCACGCGCGGGAAGGCGTGCGGGTCGCGCACCAAATCGACAATGATCTTTTCCCCTGGCCCCTGGCAGATGCGGTCAAATTCGGGGATCGCCTCCATCTCGTCCAGGGCGACGGTGGCGTGCATGCCGCCCGCCAGGATCATCCCGTTGGGGTTGAGTTCCTTGTAGATTTGGGCGGCCTTATAGGCGGAGGGAAAGGTATAGCTGCGGACATTCATCAGCAGCGTATCATAGCCCTTGAGTTGGGGGGCTAGTTGTTCCCAAGAGGTGACGGCACGCGTGGAGGCCAGATCGGTCTGGATGCCGTTTTGGTGCAGAATGGTGCGCAGAAGGCCAAGTCCGTGGTCTTGCCATTGCTCATGGGGGCCATCGGGATGCACCAGGTCGCCCAGGTCTCCTAAGTCTAGCCAGAGGATGGACGACGTCTTCTTGCGGCCCCAGGGCCAAGAAATAGCCACGTTACAAAAATCCTCCATAGGTATGGCGCGATCCATCCCATCGGATGGCGCTGCCAGTGGCGGACAGGAAGTTCGATGGCGCGAGTATAGCACAGCGCCAGAAACGTCGTCAATTTTTATGAAATTGGTGATAATTATGAGCGCGGCGCGGGGGCTGTGAACTGGGCCATCGCGCACTTGATGTCTGTGCAGGGTCACGCTATGGGATTCGCCAGAATGACATGCGCTAGGTTCCGCAGGTAGGCCGCAAGGTCGCCATATCCCTGGGTTTGTGAAAATCGGAACTTGACAATATCCATCGATCCCTCTATAATTTTTCTCATGTTTATGAGAGAAATCCGCACTCTATTGTGGGGATTTCCCCCTGAAAAGTTGCAATACGAGGGGTCATCAGGTAGAATGCAGCAGGCTGCTCAGCCGTCACGCGCTGGCACGCGGTTACACACAGGACCCGATCCCCATCCAGCAGTGTGACTGGTGGATAGTATGTAGTTTTAGGCTTGTCGGCCCCTGCCAATGCGGGGTTGACCGCTCGAAGCAACCATCCGGATCGATAACTCGAGTCGACTAAAGGCGGTACAAAACCATGGCGAACGTCCCTGCGGGAGACTTCTACACACTTAAGCAAGAACAAATCAGCCAATACCTACACGATTCGATCATAGTCCCCGAAGAACTTCAGGGCAACGTGATGGTCACTACGCTGGACAAAGTCTATAACTGGAGCCGCCGCACCAGCATGTGGCCGCTGCTCTTTGGGTTGGCCTGCTGCGCGATTGAAATGATCGCCACGGCGGCCAGCCGTTTTGACCTGGCCCGGTTTGGCATGGAGGTCATGCGCCCCAGCCCGCGCCAGAGCGACCTGATGATCGTCTCCGGCACGGTGACCAAAAAGATGATCCCGGCGATTGTTCGCATCTATAACCAGATGGCCGAACCGCGCTACGTCCTGAGCATGGGCGCGTGCGCCACCGGAGGCGGCCCTTTCAAAGAGGGGTACAACGTGGTCAGCGGGATCGACAAATACATCCCTGTGGATGTCTATGTGCCTGGCTGCCCGCCCACGCCCGAAGCGCTGATCTACGGGCTGATGAAAATTCACGAAAAGGTGGATCGCCAGAGCATCAGCAAAGTGCCGTGGTATCGCAAAGAGGGCAGTGAGATGGTT
>CAZYQJ010000489.1:0-4742 GCA_964649925.1 uncultured Litorilinea sp. | reverse complement strand
AGACGGCGGCGCGGCTGAGGAGGGCGTTGACGTTTTCCGGCATCAGCTTGAGCGCCGCGGTATAGTCGGCCAGGGCCGCGTCCAGTTGCCCTTGAACACGATACAGGTTGGCGCGGTTGACCAGGTAGGCTCCGTTGGATGCATCGAGTTCGATGGCCTGGGTATAGTCGGCCAGGGCGGCGTCGACGTTGTCCTGTTGTTCATGGATCCGGGCGCGGTTGCCATAGGCGGTGGCGTTGTCGGGCGCCAGTTCAATGACTTTGCTGTAGTCGGCCTGGGCCTTTGCTGCGTCCGGCAGGTCGCGGTAGGCCGCAGCGCGGTTGAGGTAGACTTCGACGTTTTGCGGGTCTAGCTCGATCACCTTGGTATAGTCGGCAATGGCGGCGGGCAGGTCGCCCATCAATTCATGGACGCGGGCGCGGTTGGAGTAGGCTGATACCAAGGCCGGGTCAAGCTCGACGGCGCGGTTGAAATCTGCCAGGGCAAGGTCGTTCCGCTCCAGCGCGCGGTAGGCTGACCCGCGGCTGCTGTAGGCGGCGGCGTTTTCGGGTTCCAACGCCAGCAGCGCGGTGTAGTCGTCTACGGTAGCGGTATAGTTGCCCTGGTCAGCGTAGATTTGGGCGCGGCTACTGTAGGCGTTCGCCAGTTTGGGGTCAAGTTCCAGGGCATGCGAGTAATCGACGATGGCCTGGTCGAGTTGGCCGAGGTCGCGATAGACGTTGCCGCGGTTGTGATAGGCGGCGGCGTTGGTGGGGTCTAGCTCGATGACGCGTGTGTAGTCGTCGAGTGCGCTGGAACGGGTTGCGGGATCAGTGGCGATGCGGGCACGGGCCGAGTAGGCTCCGGTAAGCTCCGGGTCGAGTTCAATCGCCTGGGTGTAGTCGGCGCGGGCTTTGTCTGCCATGTCCTGCGCTTCGTAGAGCAGGCCGCGGCTGTAGTAGGCGGAAGCGTTTTCCGGCTCCAGTTCGATGACGTGGGTATAGTCGGCGATGGCTGCGTCTATCTGATCGGTCGCTTCGTAGAGACGGGCGCGATTGGCGTAGGCAGAGACGCTATCGGGGTTCAGTTCGATCGCGGCGGAGAACTCGGCCAGGGCGCGTTCTGGATCGTCCAATTCGGCAAAGATCTGGCCGCGTTCGACATAGACGTTGGCATCTTCTGGGTCAACCGACAGGGCGCGGCTGAGGTCGGCGAGGGCGGCTTCAACATCGCCGCGCAGCATGTACGCGTCGGCGCGAGAGGTGTAGGCGATGGGCATATCGGGGGCAAGCTCGATGGCGCGGTCCAGGTCGGCAATGGCGAGTTCCGCCTCCTGGGCTTCGGCGTAGGCGTTGCCGCGATGGAGGTAGGCAACGGCCATATCCGGATCGAGGTCGATGGCGTTGGTGAAGGCATCGATGGCTGCCTCGACGTCGCGCTCGGCAATCGCCTGCAGTCCTGCATTCACATAATCGGTCGCGGTGGCTTCCGGGTTTGCGTCTGGCTGCGGCGTGACAACCGCCGGTTCAGGTGGACGGGGATCGATGGGGCTGCACGCCGAAAGCTGCGCGGCCAGAAGCAGGCCAGCCAAGAGCCATAGTGTTCGATGATACTGCATGCGTCACTCCTCCGTAGGGCTATGCGCTGCACTGCCCCAGACGGTCACAATGAGATGCCGTCCGGCGGCATGCCGCCGGAATTCGCAAAGATAAAGCCCCTGCCAGGTGCCAAGCGCCAGCCGTCCTGCTGTGATCGGGATCGTGACGCTGTTTCCGACCAGTACCGTCTTGATGTGGGCGGGCATATCATCCGGCCCTTCATAGCGGTGAGTATAATAGGCCGCCCCTTCAGGCACAACTTCATGCAAAAAGCGGTTGAGGTCTGCGCGGACTTCCGGCTCAGCATTTTCATTGACCGCCAACCCGGCTGAGGTATGTTGGAGGAAGAAATGCGCGATCCCGACCTGGAACTGGGCCAGTTCGGGAAGCTGCGGCAGTACCTCCTGTGAGATAAGATGAACCCCTTGCGGGCGTGGCGCTAACCGGATGCGCCTCTGAATCCACTGCATGCAGGCTCGCCTTTGATCAGTACTGGATTCGGTTGTGTTGCGCGCGTGACGAACCGTGGACGCAAGACTTCCTATAGTGTAGACGCAAAACGGGCGGCGAAAAGTGCGCTCAATTCAACTTGGAATCTGGAACAACTGCGTTCTGCGGGAACTCGATCCAGAAGGTCACACCCTGGTCTGGGGAACTGGTGACGCCGATAACGCCGCCATGCGCTTCGGTCAGGGCGCGCGAGATCGCCAGGCCCAACCCTGACCCGGCGGTTGGGTCGTCCTGGCGTGAGCGGCTGTTGTCGCCGCGATAGAAACGCTCGAAGATGTGGGGCAGTTTCTCGGGCGCGATGCCGGAGCCGGTGTTGGCGATCTCCAGGCGGACGGTCTGGGGGGCTGGCTGTGATGCGGCCAGGCGTACGCTGCCGCCAGGTGGGGTGTGGCGGATGGCATTCCCCAGCAGGTTGTGCAGGATCTGCTGCAAGCGGTCTGGATCCACCTGCAGGGTTACGTTGGAAGCGGGCGCATCTGTCTTGATGGTGATCTGTTTGGATTCGGCCAGCGGTGAGAAGCTGGCCGCCATCTGTTCCACCGCGCTCGCTACGTTCACCAGCTGAAGCTCCAGCGGCAGGTTTCCAGCTTCGGCCAGGGCCAGTTCGTGCAGGTCGTGGACGAGACGGCTGAGAAGCTCTGTCTCTGCATAGACTGTCTCGATCTCCGATAGGGCCAGCGGATAGACGCCATCCAAGATGGCCTGGAGGTTGCCCTGGACGACGCTGAGGGGGGTGCGCAGTTCGTGGGCGATGTCCGACACCATGCGCCGCCGCAGTTCCTCTTGTTGGTGCAGCGTCTGTGCCATACGGTTAAACGATGCGGCCAGTTCGCCCAATTCATCGCCCGCATGCACGCGCACTTGCGTCTGCCGTTCGCCTGCAGCAAGGGCCTGGACACCTTGATGCAGAGCGCGCACTGGGCGCGAGATCGTCCATGCCAGAAAACCGCCCAGGATCAACGCCACGATGCCGCCGATCAAGGCTGCAGAGAAGATAGCGTTTTGGACTTGCGCCAGGACTTCGGCCTCGGCTGCACCGAGTTCACCATCGACGTTGGCGGGGACCAGCAAAGCGACGGTCTGCGCGTCGATTTGGACGGGTACGCCTGCTGCCAGTTGCGCAGCGGAGACCGGCGCGCCTCCACCAGCCAGGGGTGTACCGGTCGTTGGATCAACCAGGATGCCGTGGGCGCGGTCGTCTGGCTGGGCGGCATGGCCTTGGGGGTGACCCATGCCGCGACCTTGCATCCGGCCCAGGCCGCGGCCTTGCTGTGCGCCCATCATGGCCTGGCGAGGGGTCTGATCGATCCAAGATTGGATTGCCTGCCAATCAGGCTGGAGGGCATAGAGTTGAGCGGCCTGAGACGCAGTCTGTTCCAACCGGCGGCGGCTGGCGTTGTCAAGGTAGGCGCGGTAGGTCCCGCTGATGCTGTGGTCGATGAGCCAACTGGCCGCGACCAGGGCGACGGCGACGGCCAGAACGAGCGCGGCGAGGATTTTGGCGGCGAGTCTCATGGCTCAACCCCTGCAAACCGGTAGCCCACGCCAAAGACGGTTTCAATCCAGTGGGGGTGCGTGGGGTCAGGCTCAAGTTTACGGCGCAGGTTCTTGATGTGGCTGTCTACGGTTCGCTCCAGCCCTGCGTACTCATAACCGAGCGCTTGCTCAATGATCTGGGTGCGGGTGAAGGCGCGACCGGGGTCGCGCATAAGCAGGTGAAGAATGGCAAACTCGCTGGGGGTCAGCGTGACCGTTTGGCCCTGCACCGTCACCTGATGGGCGGCAGGGTCAAGGGCAATGGGGCCGATCTGAATGGGGGCTTGGTCTGTGGGGGGTGCGGGCGTCTGGGTGCGGCGGAGGATGGCCTTGACGCGCGCCAGCACTTCGCGCGGGTTAAAGGGTTTGGTCACATAGTCGTCGGCCCCCAGTTCCAGCCCCAAGATGCGGTCAATGTCGTCGACGCGTGCGGTCAGCATGAGGATCGGGGTGGGTGCCAGGGCAGGGTCGGCGCGCAGCAGGCGGGTGATCTCCAGTCCGTCTTTACCGGGCAGCATGAGGTCGAGGACGACCAGGTCTGGACGCTGGGCGCGGATGGCGGGCAGCACATCATCGCCATGGAAAACGGTATCCACCTGCAATCCGGCCTGTTCGAGATAGCTGCGTACCAGCCGGACGATCTGCGGGTCGTCGTCTACGACAAGGATTTTAGGGGCCACGGACACGGTATTCTTCTAGCCAAATCGTTCAGCATTGTTGATATCATGGTACTGATACCATTCTGGTTGACATCAACTCTGATTGACATCAACGACTTCATCACATCGACCATACAACCGGTAGATCAATAGTGTAGATCACTCCACGCCAAGTGCAAGCGCGCACCGGCTGCCAAGGCAATACCCCGGCAGCCGGTGTGGTGTTGGGTCAGCGGAAAAAGGGCTTAGCGACGCCAGCCGTGGCCGCCGAAGCGTTGGAACATACCGCCCATGTGACCCATCCCGCGGGGGCGTCCCATGCGGCCCCGATAGGTCTGGGGCGTGTCTTGTTGGGCCGGGCAGTTGTCACAGATGCCGTCGCCGTCCTCATCGACGAAGTGTCGGCCCCATCCCCACATGCCCATTCCCCAGCCGTGTCTGTGACCCAGGTTTTGCTCAT